>NZ_JADYXF010000010.1:0-114468 GCF_015864385.1 Pseudoalteromonas sp. SWXJZ94C | reverse complement strand
TCAATGCTAAGAGATGGTGTTTTATGGGAAGCGCCAAAAGTTATAAATTAACTATTGACGCCATAGTCTCTTGTTAGCTTTTACATACGCTATAGTCAAAATCTTCGGGTACTTCGTGCGGCATTTGATCAATTTGAAAGTAGCCCCAAATAGAAAACAATATTAAGAAGGTTGGTATTAATAGATGAAACACCGATTTTAAATTACCTTTCCAGCCTCTGAGGATTTTCGTGGGCTTGTACACTTTCATTCCCTTGGGAGGAAACTGTTTATGAATAATACCTTTATAGCCAATTGGAACAGTGACAATACCAATTATGAAAGCACCGAAGAGCGGTATACCTACAAATAACGAATACCACATAACTGAAATTCCAGAGTAACCGAACGGTGTGTGACAATGAACAGTATCTACATACCAATTAAGAAAAGGTAGATACCACTTTTCATTAATTATTAGGCACAGCACACCGAGCAAAAGAAATAAAAATATCCTTTTGTATTTTTCCGGTTTTGAGAACTCTTCTGCGTATTCGATAACTCCCTCCTTGAGTAAAAGCTAACGCCCACCTAACCAGCGGCGTGCTGGTGCAGTTTTTTGCGTCTCTTTGCTAAAAATGTGACAGCTTTAGCCGTCTGGTTCAGGTGCTTGTTAGCAGCTATATATACCGATCTAAACTTCGCTCCAAGATATGGTGTAATTCTCTACCCATCATCATCATTTCTTTATCACCCAAATTCATTTCACGCATAATTGGATGCTCAAAAGTGAAGTTTATTAGCTCAAAGAAAGCTTCAACCGATTCTCTTTTCTCAAAGGAATTATTATCATTTTTTAGAGTTCTAACTAGATCAATACCTGAATCATATAACCAAGGATAATCATCTCTAAACATGCTTAGAGTTATTTGAAAACCAGTTAAATTTTTCTCGAAACGTGGAGAAACATGCATCAGTTCTTCAATCATCATAGGATGAATTTTTCTTCTTTTCTTTGAAGATCGAGATGATTTATCAAATTCGGTAGTATGAATGAGCTTCTTCAATAACATTTGTAATGATTCAAGGTTATTGAACGATTCGCTATCGCCACTGCGAAGCAACTTTTGATTATCCCGCGAAAGGTTCAGAATTTCTTCAAGGATTGCGTTTGAAGCTTCATCCTTCTTTTTCACTACTTTAGCAGGTTCGAGAACTGATTTTGGGAGTTCATTAAGTTGCTCTTCAAGAGTCGGATACCAAACGTCAAAAGCTTTGTCTAATCGTTCAGAAGTCAACTGATCATCATTGCAGGCTTTATTTAAAGATAGTAATAACTTCTTAACATCTTCCTTTTCGAAAACTGTCGATTGAAACTGAAGTATGGGGCCATTAACTTCAACTCTTTTTATATCAAATAAAAATGGGCTTACTGAAGATTTATCCATTGTCTTGGATAAGGCACCAGCTTCAAAAATAAGCCAAGGGGCACGAAGATTTTCTTTTGTAACGCAAAGTATTCCATATGTAGAATCTTCTAATTCAGAGGCAATATCTGTGCTCCATCTAGCCCCTTTATCAATATCTTCTGACGAAACATAAGGCTCTATTGATTGAATTACAGACGGCAACCAATCACGAAGTATCAAGGCCACTTTATGGCTTGTATCCCCTGACCAGCTCAAAAATACTTTCATTTACACTCCTTTAAGATAAACACCACTGTTGATAATGGCTGCTAACAGCTTTATCAGAGGACACTTTCCTCTTTTTATGAGCAACGCATGTCCTTTTAATTACTTTTAATATTAATAGCAAATCCTGTAACACATTGCGAGTATTAAACTTTAAGTCGGGCTGTTCTTTTAATAATATGCAGAAAAGAGGAAAACGTCCTCATTTTTTGACTTAGGAGGAAAAACGCCAGCGCTGTATGTAAATGCAGCAATTACAGATTTAAAATGAAGGCCAAAAGCCTTTTTAAATCATTTAACAGCCACTAAAAAACGGCTGCGATAACGTTAGTAGCCGCTTTAAGTACACTTGTTTGTGTATGCATATTATAAAAGGTGGTTTAGGGGTGGTGGGAGCTGTAAAGCGAGGTCATGAATTATTTACTAAACGCGTCTTCCTGCTTTTGAAACAAGGCTGACACGTTTAATACGAACTTACTTGGCTTTTTTAGCCTCTAGAGTTTCTATTTCACTCCAGATTTTTTCGGCTTCGGCACTTAACATTGCAAAGCTTTTAATGTCGCCTTTTCTTTGTGCCTGCATGCCTTGCTCTAGTTTTACGTCGTATTCTTTACGCAGTTTTTTTATTGGGTCAGGCTTTAAAAATGAAAACATTAGTATTCTCTTAATATATTAAATTATATGTAGTTAGTGTACGCATTAATGGGCTTAATAGTTCTTTGTTTGGTGAAAATGTTTACTTTGTGCCGTTAAAGCGCAAAGTAAACACGGTGTAATTATTAACGTACTGTTTGCTAGTCCTGGTTCTAGTGCTAATGTTTACGTTTTTGGCTCTAGGCGTTTAATACCTTGTCCATCAATACCTAAATAAATAAAACCATCGCTGCCTTGGGCAAGGCTACGTACTCTGCCAATGCCATCGAGTATTTTATATTGCTTAACAACTTTGCCTTTTGAGAGTTCCAGTGCGCTAATAAAAGCAAACTTCATGGAGGCTAGTAATAGTTTACCTTTTAACTGTGGGTATTTATCACTCGTTACATACAACATATCGGAAGGAGCAATAGAAGGGGTCCAGTGTAATACGGGCGATTGCATGCCGTCTTTTTCTTTAAGGTCTGTAAACGTGGTACCGCTGTAGTTAATACCATAACTTACTAAAGGCCATCCGTAGTTAGCGCCTTTATTTATTATATTAAGTTCATCACCGCCGCGTGGACCATGCTCATGGGACCATAAAATATTATTTTGATTGTTAAACCACATACCTTGTGGATTACGGTGCCCATAAGACCATACCGCATGTTTTGCATCTTTTTGTTTAACAAACGGATTGTCGCTTGGGATATTACCATTTTCATGTAAGCGATAAATTTTACCGCCGTCCCGCATGAGATCTTGCGGGTTTATGTCGCGCGAGCCGCGATCGCCAATTGAAAAATAAACATAACCTTTATCATCAAACACAATACGGCTGCCGTAGTGCTGGCCTTTGGTACTATTATGCTCGCCTTTGTATAGCAATTGCTGATCAGATAACTGCGTATGATCGTCACTTAGCTTGGCGCGCATTAGGGCGGTGTTACTTCCGCTTCCTTTGCCTTCACTACTTGAGTAACTAAAGTACAGCCATTGGTTTTGCTTACTATCGGTGTGTAGTGCTAAATCAAGCAATCCACCTTGGCCATTAGCATCAATGTTGGGTAGCCCTGAAACCTTAGCTAACGTAGTTGTATTTTTAGGTAATAAAAATAACGTTCCACTGCGCTCAGATATTAACAAATCACCATTAGCTAAAGGCTCAATAGCCCAAGGTATAACCACACCTTCTGCTGCTGTTACTGCGTTAACGTTAAGCGGTAAAGTATCGAGTTCTTTATAGTTTTTTATGTAATCGCTTTGTGCATTTGCGGGTGCATTAATAGCAAACATAGCAACGGTTAAGCCCGTAAGTATTAGTTTAGGGAGTGTGTTATGTGACATTAAATTTATCATTATGGCTTCCAAAATTAATCCAATCTTACATAACCTTAACATGGCATAAATAAATTTGTTAAGTGTTGAGTTGAATGAAAAACACACACTTATATTTTATAAGATGAACTTTTAACAGAAAATTGTTTTAGCAATTAGCACTAATAAAAAATTGAATAATTACTCTACTGGGGTTGAAAACTAAAAATTTCAGCGTACACTTGTGCGCTGAAGTTTGAGCGTACACGTGTAAGTTCAAAAATTAAGTATTTTACGACCCAAGAGATTAATAGTGATGATAATTAAAGTATTAAACCAATTTTCAAAATGGTTTTTACACCATCAAAGTTTTGCAGGCTATATAGAGCCAATAATGCAGGTGTTTAAACCTGCGTGGCGTGCAGGGCAGTTTAGAGCGCAAGTTGTTAATACGACGGTGCTTAATGGTGGCTTTTTAAGTGTGCAACTTAAGCCAAGTAAACAATGGCCAGCACATACGCCAGGGCAGCACATTAGCTTAACGCTTGAAATTAATGGGCGATTATTAACACGCGTGTTTACCGTGGCTTCAAGCGCTCAGCAATTTAAAAATACAGGTTTAGTGCGCTTACTAATTAAAACGAATACGCAAGGGCGCTTTACTGGCTTGCTCAGCAGTGCATTAAAAGCGGGTTTGTGGTGCAATATTTCTGCGCCAAATGGCGATTTTGTATTTAAAAACACACACACGCCAGCCACTTTTATTGCAGGCGGCTCGGGTATAACACCTATGCTAGCTATGCTTGATGATTACTTAAGCCAAACTACGCAAAAAGTGTCGTTGGTGTATTACGCAAAAGCCACTGAGCATCAATGTGTTGATGAACTGAGTGAGTTAGCGGCGCAATTTGAGCATTTTTCGTTTTTATTATTAACGCGTGAGCAATCAAGCGATATAACCAGCAATATTAAGCCGTGGGAAAATCCAGACATTTACTGCTGTGGTCCTGCAGCATTTATGCAAATGGTGAGTGATTTTGCTAAAACGCATAAGCTAAATTATTACCAAGAAGCATTTGGTTTAGCGCTACCAAGCTTAAACGACGACAGCCAATTTAACGTAAAAATTAACGCCAGTGCCCATGTTGTATCGGGCAACGATGTTTTATTGACTCAGTTTGAAGAAAAAAAGCTACCCGTTAAACGCGGTTGCGGTATTGGTATTTGTCATCAATGCCAATGTATTAAAAAGTCTGGCGTGGTACGTAATTTAAAAACAGGTGAATTGAGTGACAACGGCGAGCAGTTAATACAACTTTGCGTAAGCCAACCTGTTAGTGATTTGGAGTTACAATTATGAAAAACATTAACTATGACATGCTCGCAAGCGAGTTAGATGCCATTAAAATGGACACCCTTGGCAAAGTAGGTCAACAAGATGCTGACTACATTCGCTCTGTTGTGCGCAAACAGCGAATGTGTGAATGGAGCGGGCGAATTTTGCTTATGCTTGGTTTTATTCAGCCACTATTGTGGGTTGCAGGCGTGCTGTTATTAGCGCTTGCTAAAATTTTAGACAATATGGAAATTGGCCACAATGTAATGCACGGTCAATACGACTGGATGAACGACAAGCAACTTAATTCACAGCATTATGAATGGGATATAGCGTGCGATGGACAAAGTTGGCACCGTATTCATAATTTTGAGCACCATACTTATACTAATATTATTGGTAAAGACCGTGATTTTGGCTATGGATTATTACGCCTGAGCGACGATTTTAATTGGCGTTTAAAAAATGTATGGCAGTTTATTACATACATTAATTTAAGTGTGCTATTTCAGTGGGGCGTGTCGTATCACGAATTGGCTGCAGAGCGTGTTTTTATTGGTAAAAAGAAAGAAAACCGCGAAGGGCTTGTATCGCACTCAACACTAAAACATCGTTTTTTTAGTAAAGGCGCTCGCCAGTTAATTAAAGATTATGCGATATTTCCGTTACTTGCAGGCCCATTATTTTTATGGGTATTAGCGGGTAATTTAGTGGCAAACTTAATCCGTAATTTATGGACATCTACCATAATATTTTGTGGTCACTTTACCGAAGAAACGCAAACATTTAAACAAGAAGACTGCGTAAACGAAACCCAAGGGCAGTGGTATTACCGCCAAGTATTAGGCTCGTCTAATATTAAAGGACCGCATTGGTTTCATGTTTTGACAGGGCATTTGAGCTGCCAAATAGAGCATCATTTATTTCCTGATATGCCGTCTTCGCGCTATCAAGAAGTAGCGCCTCAAGTACAAGCTGTTTTGAAAAAACACGGTGTTGATTATCATACGGGTGGTTTTTTTAGACAGTATACGTCGGTGTTAAAACGTATTATTAAATATTCGTTTAAATAAATATGTTTTAATTAACGAATGAAAAAATCGGTCTGTGTAGCTGCACAGACCGATTTTTTTGTTTATAGCACCCAATGCGGTTGATTTGTAAACAGCACTTGCAAAAAATTCTCTTAGTTAATTAAAAAAGCCTTACTTTAGCTATGGTTAAATGGCGGGTGATTGTCATACAATGGAAGAAAATAGACCACACAAGAGAGATTAAAATGGCCGCATTTGGTACCGTGTTTATGCCGCAGATGATTCAAGCTCGTTTTTCTGATAATAAATGGAGCGAAAGCTCGATTGTCCCTTCCGATAAACTTGAACTTCATGCTGGTGCACACGTTCTTCATTATTCAAGTACATGTTTTGAAGGCTTAAAAGCCTTTCGCCATGAAGATGGTTCTGTTTATCTTTTTAGAATGGATGCAAACATTGCACGCATGCAACAAAGCTCAGCGCTATTAAGCTTACCGAGTTTTGATGGCGATATGCTAAAAACGATGATTATCGATATTATGCGTGAATACGCAGATGAAACGCCACTACCACCAGGCTCTATGTATATTCGCCCAACTCATATTGGTACTGAGGCGGCAATAGGTAAAGCAGCTGCGCCATCAATGAGCTCGCTTTTATATACGTTACTATCGCCAGTGGGTGATTACTTTGCAGGTGGTGCAACTGCACTACGCGTACTACTTGAAGAAGATGGTATGCGCTGCGCTCCGCACATGGGTATGGTAAAAAGTGGTGGTAACTACGCCAGTGCTTTAGCGCCTATTAGTGCTGCACGTATAAAGTACCAAGCAGATCAAATTTTGTTTTGCCCAGGTGGCGACGTACAAGAAACCGGTGCTGCTAACTTTATACTCATTGACGGCAACGAAATTATTACTAAAGCACTCGATAGCACCTTTTTACACGGTGTTACACGCAGTAGTGTTTTAACCATAGCCAAAGATTTAGGTATGACGGTAAGCGAGCGTAACTTTAGCGTTACTGAGCTACTAGAACGTGCAGCAAAACCAGGTACTGAAGCGGCGCTTTCGGGCACTGCTGCGGTACTTACTGCGGTAGGTACGTTTATTCATAACGATAAAGAATATAAAGTAGGTACTGGTGAACCTGGTCCTACTACAGCACGTTTACGCCAAGCATTGAACGATATTCAATGGGGTAAAAGTGAAGACAAACACGGTTGGTTAACTAAAATTTAATCGACTTAATAATCCGATATTGGTTTTCTAATATCGGATTTTTTATAGCGCATTAGAGTTTAGAACGTCTGTTTAGTTTTTAAATTAAGGCAGAGGTATGTTATTGGTTTTCGTCATGCTGATCATTTGCTCTGTATTCAACACCTAATAAATATGAATCCACGTGCGAAATCTCAGTTTTACTTTTGGTTCGGAAAATAGGGAAGCTGCAGGTTTATTTACTCCAATATGTATTTTAAATAGGCGTTTATTTTATTGTTACTACCTACTTTATTGTTATCGATAATAAATATAAAAGGCCGCTACAAAAGCAAAAGTGAATTAACTTTTAGCGATAGCGGGTGGTGGTATTGGCAATGAAATTTGTTTAGGTATTGGCGGTGACTATTTTGGGAAAGTTTTTTTAGAATAAAGACGGTGAAGCATGCTTTGAAGGTGAGGTGGATTTGAATAACGTTGAGTTATTTACAAGCTCATTTGATCTGTTTTTATTATCTTTGGCCCAGCCTGTAATATGTAAACCAAATAGTCTATAAATTCTCATTAATTAATCGGTTTCAAAACTAAATAGTTGCTTATGATTACTTTGCTCTGGTTTTAGTTATAGAGCTTATCAAAGCCGGTTTTTCTAACTTTGAATATATTTACACTGTTTTGGAATATCTGCATGGTTGTTAGTCATGCAGATATTTTAATCAATGATTAAAACTTCATTTCTATTTTGCCGTACACGTAGCGTCCGTTAAATCCGTATGGCGAGAAGCTAGAATAAGCAAATAAGCGTGAGAACGTTGTTACATCGTCTACATTTTCACGGGTTGCATCTGGATAAACATCAAAAATGTTATTAGCACCTAAGCTCAGCGATACGTTTTCACTAAGCGAGTAGGCGACATCTAAGTCAGTGATCCATTTAGGCTTGAGTACTTCGTTAAGTTCTGGTGTTTCTGAAGGGTCTTGTGTTTCACCGTAGCGCGTTGTTCTGAGTGTTGTGCGCCACTGGTCCATATTCCATGTTGCACTTAGGTTGTACTTGTTGCGTGGGGTGCTTACTTCAAAACGACGAAGTTCGTTACCAGAGAATAAGTTGTCTTGATCAAACCCAGCACCTTGCAGCTCTGCTGGGGCATCAATTATATCGGTAACTTCATTTTTACCGTAGTTATAACCTAAATTAAAAGCAACATCGCCATAACCGTCGGTTGCTAGGTTGTACGATGCTACAACATCAACACCGCGCGTTTTACTGTCAATTGCGTTTAAGAAAAAACGCCCTTGATTAGCACCTGTACCTTCAAGTAATTGCTCAATTGCAGCACCTGATAAGTTGTTTGATAGCACGATTCGGTCATCAATTAGTATTTGGTAATAATCAACGGATAAGCTGAAGTTAAAGTCGGTAGACCATGTAAACCCAACGCCGTAGTTTGTTGCTTCCTCAGCATCAAGACCCGGTGAGCCAAGCGCTTTTGCTACATCACTACCTGGCGCAAAAGTACCTGTTTCTGTTGGTTCGCCATCAACAAATACAGTGGCTACTGAGGTGAAAAATTGCTGTTGTAACGACGGCGCTCTAAAGCCCGTTGAGGCAGATGCACGAATTGCTAGGTCTTCAGTTAACGCGTAACGAGTGGCAATTTTACCATTAAGCGTATCGCCAAAGTCTGAGTAATCCTCATAACGAGCGGCAACTGTTAGGTTCCAATCATCGGTTAGGTAAGTTTCAAGATCGATGTAAAAGCTTACGTTGTGGCGGCTGTTATCACCTTCGGATTCTGGCGTAAACCCAGGGAATACTTGTGATCCGGCTGCACCAAATGGACCATCAACAGGGTCGGTTACTGCACCACCTGGACCAAACGTACCTTGTGCGTATGAGGCTTCTTCGCCTGCATCTATTTGGTAACCTTCACGGCGGTACTCAGCACCTACCGCTACGTTTACAGAACTTTCTAAAAAGCTTACGTCTACTTCACGGCTCAAATCAACGTTTAAAGTAAGTTGGTCGTACGTCAGTGTGCCTGCGTCAAAACTAGTTTGGCTAGTAGGTCCGAATGAAGTATTTAAGCTATTAGTGACACCAAACTCAAATGCATCTTGTCCGTACACTGCCGATACATCGTAATTCCATTCGCTTACAAAGCCTTTAACACCAAGAGCGAGTGAAAAATCGTTTATGTCTGAAGTAATAACAGGTAAAAATCCGTCTGGGTAAATTTCTTCTATATTACGGCTATCACTTGCACGGCGATAAAACCCGCCGCCTTCGCCTTCACGTTTGCTGTAAGAGCCAAATGAATATAAGTCGGCATTGTTTGTTAACTGGTATCCGGCGTTATAAAAAACAGAAAGGTCTTCAACATCGCCATTACCAAAATTATGGTTATAACGATTTACAGTAAGTTCGCGTGGGTCCAGGGAGCCGTCATCTAAACGCGCGTAGTTTTCGCGTTGGTCGTAGTCTGAGCGATTAGTTGAATGGCGGTCGCGGTATTCTGTTGAGATATTTAAAAAGCCATTTTCGCCAAGTTCAAACCCCATATTACCTTGTAGCGTTAATGTTTGACCGTCGGTTAGTGAGCGATCGCTGCCCTCGGTAAATGCCAAATTGCCATCGCTGCCTTCAGATACAGATTTTAGCTCTGGTACTCCATCCATTTCAGTAACGTTAGCGCCGTAGTTTGCTGAAAATGAGCCACCACTACTGGCACTTTTAAGTACGATATTAATAACGCCAGCTATAGCATCAGAGCCATATTGCGCTGCTGCGCCATCGCGTAACACTTCAATACGAGCAATTGCATTTGCCGGAATCGCGTTTAAATCAACTGATGAAGAACCACGACCCGTTGAGCCATTTAAATTAAGTAATGCATTACTGTGACGGCGTTTACCATTAACAAGTACTAATGTGTGATCGGGGGCTAAACCACGAAGTTGAGCAGGGCGTACGTGGTCACTACCATCGGTAAGGGATGCCTGCGGGAAATTAAAGCTTGGTAATAAGCTACTCAGTAGCGCGTTTGTTTCTGTTTGGCCTGAATTATTAAGTGCGTCTGCACCTATAATATCTATTGGTACTGCGCTGTCTTCTACTGTGCGACCTAATCGGCGAGAGCCTATTACGCTTATTTGTTCTATGTTTTCTTCTGCTTTAGTGTCTTGTGTTGCAGCGCTTACAGAAAGCGAACCTAGTAGCGCGGCAGATGCGCTCATTGCGAGTAATATTTGTGGCACCGATTGTTGTAATTGAAATAATGGCTTTTTATTCATGTTTTATTTCCCCATACCCGTTGAATTATTTTAGTTTTTGTACAAAAAGGTTAATAATACCAACCCGCAATAATACCTAATCATTTTTAGGGGCTAAACGTGTCGCTACCTGCGTTAAAAAATTCTCATTTACGACTGCATGGATGCAGAAGGTAGAGCAATGCAGGAGCAATTGCCGAGAACAACTAAATAGCGAATTTTTTGCCTAGCTATCAACACGTTTTTCCATCCTCAAAATAGATCATTTAATTAAGCGAATTGGTATAAACTTTTTTGTTACCTTGAACATATACTTAATTAACAAAGTCAGTCAATTGAATAACATTCAATTAATCTAGCTGCTTTTATAATTACATTTGGTCATTTTTTATAATGATCATCGTTTTAGTTATATGAGAGTGATGAATGCTAAGTAATTGATGAATAATGAATTATAGAAGTACTTTAAAATTAACGTTTAATTAACGACTATTAGTGTGATGGAGGGTTGAGTTAATTATCAATGGTGTTCTGTTTTTAGTGGGCTAACAATAAGTAGCTGTTAAGTTATAAATAAAATTAGCGAGAAGGAAATATAAAACCAACCACCAAATGTTAATTTAATTAACATTTGGTGGTTGTTCTACAAATATAATACTGTTTATGAGAATCTATACTTTAAACAACGAAGCAACTTTGTTTTTATAAGTAATTGGTATAAAAAAATATCGTTAAAATTTAATTTTTCCTACGAGCATATCTTTAAACATAACCCAATCTCCCCACAAACTATAAAAAGGATACTTAAAAGTAGCTGGGCGATTTTTTTCAAAAAAGAAGTGCCCGACCCACGCAAATCCGTATCCAATAACAGGTAAAAGCCATAATAAACTGTATTGTTGTGCTAATAACGTAATTGCAATTACTACAATGACTAACGTGCTGCCTATAAAATGCAAACGACGGCAAGTAACGTTACGGTGCTCTTTTAAATAATAAGGGTAAAAGGCTTTAAAGCTTTTAAATGTAGAGTGTGTGCTTTGCATTGTTTGCTCTTTTATCTTTTTAATGAAAATCATGAACTATTAAAGCGTAAGTTTACATTTGTTTACAGCGATAAATGCCGATGAGCTCATCTTAATAGACAAAAGGACTAAAAGTTAATAACTTAGGTGCACTATTAATAACAATTAAGAACGGAACTCATAATGTTTAAGCAAACTTTAGCATGTGCTGTACTACTAGCACTTAGCGGCTGTTCAGAGCCAACTAATATGGCAATTAAAGAAGAAGTAAAAGCACCTATGAAGCAAGTAAATTCAGTTGTATATCCAGAAACTAAAAAAGGTGATGTGGTTGACACTTACTTTGAAGAGGCAGTTAGCGATCCGTATCGTTGGTTAGAAGATGATATGAGTGAAGAAACTGCACAGTGGGTTAAAACTCAAAACGATTTAACGTTTTCTTATTTAGAGCAAATACCTTATCGCGATAAGTTAAAGCAGCGCCTTGAAAAATTAATGAATTACGAAAAAATAGGTCCTCCTTTTACTGAAGGCGATTACACCTATTTTTACAAAAATGATGGTTTGCAAAATCAATATGTTTTATACCGTAGTAAAGATGGCGGCGACGTTGAAGTATTTTTAGATCCAAACAAGTTTAGTGAAGATGGTACGACGTCTATGTCGGGTTTATCGTTTTCAAAAGATGGCTCTTTATTGGCGTATCAAATATCGGAAGGCGGCAGTGATTGGCGTAAAATTATAGTTATTGATACAAAAACTAAAGAGCAAGTTGAAGAAGCACTTGTTGATGTTAAATTTAGTGGCATAGATTGGTTAGGTAACGAAGGTTTTTATTATTCAAGCTACGAAAAACCTAAAGGTAGTGAGCTTTCGGCTAAAACAGATCAACATAAAGTGTATTACCATAAGTTAAGCACTGCTCAATCTGCTGACCAAGTTGTATTTGGTGAAACTGATGCGCAAAAACATCGCTATGTTGGCGCTGACGTAACTGATGACGGACATTACTTACTTATTTCAGCAAGTACGTCTACTTCAGGCAATAAGCTGTTTATAAAAGATTTAACAAAAGAAAACAGTGAATTTGTAACGGTTGTTGGAAATACTGATTCAGATACATCGGTTATTGATAACGAAGGCAGTAAACTGTTTTTAGTAACGAATTTAAATGCGCCAAACAAAAAAGTAGTCACGGTTGATGCAAACAATCCAATCCCTGAAAATTGGGTAGACTTAATTGCTGAAACCAAAAACGTACTAAACCTGACTAAAGGTGGCGATACCTTTTTTGCCAACTATATGGTTGATGCGATTTCGCAGGTAAAACAATACAACAAAAAAGGCGAGCTAATTCGCGAAATTAGCTTACCAGGTGTGGGTACTGCAAGCGGTTTTGGTGGTAAAAAAGAGCAAACTACGCTTTATTACTCGTTCACTAATTATAAAACACCAGGCACTACGTATTCGTTTGATGTAACTACCGGTGAGTCGGGTGTTTATCGTAAGTCGGCTATTGATTTTAATAGTGATGATTACACGTCTGAGCAAGTGTTTTACACATCAAAAGACGGTACAAAAATACCAATGGTAATTACCTATAAAACAGGTATTAAGCTTGATGGTTCAAACCCTACTATTTTATACGGTTACGGTGGTTTTAATATTAGTTTAACACCAAGCTTTAGTCCGGTTAATGCAGTATGGCTTGAGCAGGGCGGGGTATATGCCGTTGCTAATATTCGTGGTGGTGGTGAGTACGGTAAAGACTGGCACAATGCAGGCACTAAATTGCAAAAGCAAAATGTGTTTGATGATTTTATTGCAGCTGCTGAGTATTTAAAAGATAAAAAGTATACATCTAAAAAGCGTTTAGCACTGCGTGGTGGATCTAATGGTGGTTTATTAGTTGGCGCGGTAATGACTCAGCGTCCTGACTTATTTCAGGTGGCTCTTCCTGCTGTAGGCGTACTTGATATGCTACGTTACCATACATTTACTGCGGGCGCTGGCTGGGCATACGACTACGGTACGAGCGAGCAAAGCAAAGAAATGTTTGAATACATTAAAGGCTATTCACCTCTTCATAATGTAAAAGCCGGTGTTGAATATCCAGCCACTATGATCACGACAGGCGATCATGATGACCGTGTTGTCCCTTCGCATTCGTTTAAGTTTGCGGCTGAGCTTCAATCAAAACAAGCGGGTAGTAACCCAACACTTATTCGTATAGAAACAAATGCGGGTCATGGTGCAGGTACACCAACCAGTAAAATTATTGATCAGTACGCTGATATGTTTGGTTTTACACTATATAACATGGGCGTAAAATCTTTATAAAAGTTCCAACTAAATATAAAAGCTAAAAAGGCCGAGTAGATTAAATTTACTCGGCCTTTTTAATAATGCTCAGTTTTATATTACTTACGTCTATTGGTATTACTACTGCATAGGTGAAAACAATCGTTGGTACGTTTTATAAGCGTATTCGTCGGTCATTCCGCTTAAGTAATCGCAAATTATACGCATGCCTTGGTTTTGCTTTTCGGCTTCTATGTATTGCGCTTGTGTTGTTTCGGGCAATAAACGCAGCGGATCGCTAGCAAACGCGGTAAATAACTCTATTAGTAAGTTTTGACCTTTAAACTCTATTTGCTGCATTTCGGGGTCGCGTATTAAACGCTGAAACACAAAATGCTTAAGTATTTGCAATACACTGTCGTATTGGGCATCTAATTTAGCGGTGTACTTTAAAATAGGGCATTCAAAGGCATCGTTTTGAATATCTAAATGTATGTGAATAATAAAGGTATTAACCAGCTCACCTATGGCGTCTTTTCGCTCGTAGTCATTTTTTGAAAACAAACGCTGGGTGAGCGACTCAAGCATGGTGTTTAACCAGTCAAAATTAAGTGCTTTTAAATGAGGCAGAGCATGCGTTTGCCAATCGTCTAACGTAAGTACATGCGTTGCAATCGCATCTTCTAAGTCATGTACGGCATATGCTATGTCATCGGCATGTTCCATAATGGCGCTATCGAGGGATTTATATGTTGTTTTAGCACGGTATTTATCAATAGTGGCATGGTTACCAAGCAACGTTTTATCGTTTTGACTCAGTGGTTCTACTATCCAATTGAATATGGCTGCATCGTCATTGTATAAGCCTTTGGCTGGTCGCCAATCATCTGCTTTTATAAATGCACGACCTGTTGTTGTATCGGGAATGGTATGCCAAAGCGTGTTTATAAATGCAGGATATTTTATAAAGCCTAATAAAGTACGACGAGTAAGGTTCATCCCATGACCGTTGCTGTAGGGCTCAAGCTTTGCAACTATACGCAGTGTTTGCGCGTTGCCTTCAAAGCCACCATGATCGCGCATCATGTAATTTAGCGCTATTTCACCACCATGACCAAAGGGCGGATGACCAATATCGTGTGCTAAACACAGTGTTTCTAGCAGTCCGGTTGATGGAAAGTGCGTAAAATCGCTATGTTGTGCTTTTAAATGGCGCAGTATGCCGGTGCCAATTTGCGATACTTCTAAAGAGTGAGTAAGGCGAGTTCGGTAAAAGTCGTTTAAACCAATGCCCATAATTTGGGTTTTGGCTTGTAATCGCCTAAATGCAGCTGCGTGAATAATACGAGAGCGATCAACCTGCCACGGTGAGCGGTTGTCGTTAGGTCTATGTTTGTGCTGTTCTATTATTCGGCTTTGCCATTGCTTATCCATACTGCTCACTCAGAAATAATTAGTTACGCTAGCAGTATACCCATGCACTTATAAATTGCGAATTTAGGTTATTCGCGTTTACAAAGTGGCTTAGGTATAATGGGACTTCGTATGCTTGTGTATTGACCATGCATAACTAGGGCGTGTTGATCTTTGCGGATTAAATTTGTTCAATCTAGAGGCGATTTAATCGCCCCTAAGAAGAGCCCTTTGGGCGGCGCATGTTTGGCATTTATGCTGCGTTATCGCCTATTTATGGGAATAACCACACTACATAGGCTCTGCCTTACCTAAATGCTAAACATACTACTGCAAACTTAATCACAAAAGGTCAACACGCCCTAATATTTAAAGAGAGAATACATGCTAAAAACCATTTTTAAGTTTTTGTTAACCATATTTTTTATATGGGCACTTGCGTACCCATTTATGCAAAGTGATGACGTAGATACAGATGGACAAACTACCTCTGAATCTAAAAAAATAAAGAAAATAGAAAAACCATTACATAACGTTAAGCTACCTAAGTTTTCAGAATTTACTGATGTAAAAGAAAAAAAACATGCCTTTTTTAATTTTATTCGTCCGCATGTTGAAGCCGAAAATAAAAAAATATTACAGCAACGCGCAAAACTAGAAATTGCACGTATGATGCTACAAAACGATTTGTCGCTTGAGAATAAACAAAGCAAAGACATTGTTAAAATTTTAAAATCGTACGACTTACCAACCACGCTTGATACGCTAACACTTACGCAAGCACTGCGTCGTGTTGATATTATTCCTAAAGAATTAGCACTTATGCAAGCTGCGAACGAATCGGCTTGGGGTACATCGCGTTTCGCACGCATTGGTCTTAACTTTTTTGGTCAGTGGTGTTATTCAAAAGGCTGTGGCATGGTTCCAAAGCGCCGTAATACTGGTGCTGCGCACGAAGTTGCTGCGTTTAAATCGGTAAGAGCTGCTATAAACGCTTATTTTAAAAATATAAACACGCACCCAGCATATAAAGATCTACGTGCTATTCGTGAAAACTTACGCTTAGAACAAAAACCAATTGTAGCAACTGAGCTTACGCATGGGTTATTGTCATACTCTGAGCGCGGCGAAGCGTATATAGAAGAGCTAAATACAATGATTAACCAAAATAGAGCTTACTTTGATGAATAAACGCATTTTAAATTACACCAACGTTACGGCATTGGTATTACTAAGCATTACAGCATTTAACGTAAATGCGAGAGAGTTTGTAATGTCGTATGATGGTTTTTACGACCGCTTAAAAATTGTTAATAAGGGCGATTTTCAATACGCGCGTGTTAATTTTTATATAAGCGATATTGGTACAAATGAATCGTGTGCGATTAAAAGTGGCACTATTCTAACTGAGAATAACGAGTATCCGCTTAACTTTACCGATAAAGCGCAGCTGTTATTACCGTTTGATAAGCAACTTGATACCGATAAAGCGGTTATTGTGGTGCAGCCACAAAATCCAGATCACGATTGCCAATTAAAACTTCAAATAGAAGCAAACGAACTTGAAGGGCTCACACTTTCAAAGCAATCTTTGTATACTATTAACGACGAGTTAGATGAATTATTAACTGATTTATCGGGCTTTTTTGTTAGCAAGTTAATGTGGTTTTTATTACCAGAGCAAAAGGGCGTTGCAGTTACATTTAAAAGCCCAATGCAGTTTGATGATAAAAGTATAACGTGCGAAAAGTCAGTATGTTACTTTGCAGTTGAAGATAACTGGGAAGATGATAACGCGGCACTTGGCGATATATCGCAAGTTATTAAAGTAACGCCTTGGATTGTTAAGTAGCGAGAGTTACGGTTAAATAAGAATGTGTAATTGCCACATAAAAAGCGACATTTAGCTAGGTTGTTAGGAAACTGAGAGATTGATATTCTCTCAGTTTTTTATATATATTATTTTTATCATCTGCTATGTGATCAGATTCAAGCTAGGTACAAAAGCAATTTTATAAGTTTAAATGCTTTTAACTACAATTATTGTCCCAAAACTTAGTATGCTTAATTTCAACTTGGTCAAAAAGGTTTATTTGATTATCGTTATCATCAAAAGATCTAATAAATGCAGAAAACCCATCAGTTTCAGCAGATTTTGTTTCAGGAGTTATCCAAGCTCTATATTTGATTGAACCACTGCCATCTTTAAGTTCACTCAATGGTAAACCCCTTAAGCCTTTCCCACCTTCTGAGTTAATCCAAAAAGAATAATCAACAGTACCATCTTCTTTTTTTGCATAACCACTATTCACATCTTTATGACTAATCCCAAGTTCGCTTATTTCTTTGGGGCTATTTTTTACATTTTCATAAAAAACGTCATAAATAATCTCATTACAAGATTCATCATAAATAGCAATTTTACTGATATATGCTGCTTCTTTAGCTTTATCTGCTGTTTGTTCCCAAATTGTTACTGACTTTTCACCAGAATCAAAATATTGAAAACTAAAAATAGATATACCAATTATTAACAAGACAATAATTGTTACTAGATTTTTATTATTTTTATTATTTTTATTATTTTTATTATTTATTTTTGACTTCATAATATTATTTATCACATTTGTTATATTTAAAATTTAACGAAAAAGCTTTCAAACAAATATAGTGCGTTTTACAAGAAAATCATACTTTTATAGATAACATAACGTGTTGAAAAAATAGATTGAAATTATCCTTTGATATTATACTCGTTTAAAATTTGGCTGGTTTTTTATTCTATACTTTAACATTCAATTGGATGTAACAAGTGGTGCTGATGAATCACGCTGCATTAAAGTGGGTTCAAAAAAGCGATTAATAACGAGGTTTTTATTTTGATACACGTCTTTAAGAACCAATTTAGCGGCCATCTCACCCATTTTAGCGACAGGGTTATCTATTGTTGTAAGGGTAGGATAGAGGTAGTTTGCAAAAATAACGTTATCAAACCCAACAATCGATAAATCGTTTGGTAAGTTATACCCATGCTCTCTGGCATACTTCATAGCACCAGAGGCCATTTCGTCGTTGGCGCAAACAAGTGCAGTAAAGTTAATTTTGCTATCTATAAAATGTTTTAAGCCTTTGCTGCCACCGGTTTCGTTAAAGTCGCCAATATAATAAAGCGCAGGCTCAAATTTAACATCAGCCTCAGCAAGTGCTTGTTTATGACCTTCTAGCCGGTTAAATGCATCGGCTTTAAATTGCGGACCTGCAATATAGGCTATTTGATTATGCCCTTGGTCTAATATCGATTTAGTTGCAAGGTAGCCACCTAGTTGGTTATCTAGGCTTATGCAATTTTCTTTAAGTGTTTCTACGTAACGGCTCATTAAATAAACGGGTGTAGAGCCTTCGCTAAGCTTTATTAAATATTCGTCTGACACGGCTTCTACGTGCAAAATAATAGCGTCGCAACGTCGGCTAATTAAAAACTCAATACCTTCTTTTTCTTTGTCTTCTTCACTGTGACCGGTGGTAATAATAACGTGTTTTCCAGCAGCGCGAAGCTCAGACTCAATACCAGCCATCATTTGAGCAAAGAACGGACCGTGTAACTCAGACACTAATATACCAACACTGTTGGTGCAGTTAGATGCTAAAGATTGGGCTATCGAATTAGGTTTGTAACCAAGCTGCTCCATTGCATCAAGTACTTTTTGTTTAGTTTTGTCGCTCACACGGGTATTTTTGTTCATCACACGTGAAACGGTGGCTAATGATACGCCAGCAAGTTCTGATACTTGATAAATAGTTGCCATGTTATTTGTTCACTCGCTTATCCTTACTTTTCGGTTAAATCATACCGTAGAGTTCATACCTTAACTAGTTGTTGTTAGTTTAGATTGAATATTTTCAACAACCTGATTTGTCAGTGTATATTTTTTCATTATGTAAGCTACAAATAATGATCCAAAAGCAGGTAACACAGTAAATGAAAGCAAAATACCGTGTTGGGTATCGAGTGTTTGTACAGTATCGGCTTGGTAGCTATAAAATGACAACAACCAACCCGCAATTGCGCCACCTACAGCCACACCCATTTTAATAAAGAATATGACGCCAGAATAAACCAAACCAGTAATACGCACGCCTGTTTGTTGGTGACCATAATCTATTGTGTCGGCCATTTTAGCCCACAGCAGAGGTGTTGCCATGTCTAAAAAGAATTTCCACAAAATAAATGCAGTGAACGCGAGTACTAATTGATCACTGTTAATAAAGTAACTAAAACCGCAAATAACAGCGGCAATAAGTTGTAAACTTATATAGGCTTTTATTTTACAAAAGCGCTTGGCAAGTGGTTGAGCTAAGGCGCAACCAACCATGCTTGCTGCCACACCTAGAGTCATAAATAAGGTTACTAGATCGTCTCGACCTAAATAATATTTTACGTAATAAACAGCAAGAGTCAGCCTTAATACTTGCCCAGTAAGCAAAAAGAATGCGGCTAAGCAAAGGGTTCGCCATTGAT
This sequence comes from Pseudoalteromonas sp. SWXJZ94C, assembly GCF_015864385.1. Lineage (NCBI taxonomy): Bacteria > Pseudomonadati > Pseudomonadota > Gammaproteobacteria > Alteromonadales > Pseudoalteromonadaceae > Pseudoalteromonas > Pseudoalteromonas sp. SWXJZ94C. The sequence continues at coordinate 94,721 of NZ_JADYXF010000010.1, read as the reverse complement.
CGTTTTTTATTAATGTTTTTACACTTTTAGCAAAAGGGATGTTTTGCTCTTTTGGCTGTTGAATTCGCTCTTTTGTGCCTAAAAAACAAAGTAAAAATAATACAAAGCCTAAAATACTCATTGCGGTCATTGTGTATTGGTAGCCTTTGGCAGCATCGCCTTGACCAAAATATTCAACCATTGGCATTGTACAACCAGCAACAATTACGCCGCCTAACATTCCAAATACAAAACGATATGATTGAATTGTAACGCGCTCTTTTATATCTGCAGTTAGTACTCCGCCTAATGCGCAATAAGGAATGTTTATAGCGGTGTAGACAACCATGAGCAAAGTGTAGGTAGTAAAGGCATAAATTATTTTATCAGTGCCTTCTAAATCAGGTGTAGTAAACGCTAAAATACTGATAATGGCAAAAGGGAGGGCAAGCCAGAGTAAGTAGGGGCGAAAATGACCCCAGCGTGTATGCGTTTTATCAGCAAGGTTTCCCATTAGTGGGTCAGTCACGGCATCAAAAACACGCACAGCTAAAAACATTGTACCTACCACTGCAGGCGATAAGCCCACTACATCGGTGTAGTACAGCATTAAAAACATCATTACTGTTTGAAAAATAATATTACTGGCGGTGTCGCCTAAGCCATACGCTATTTTTTCTTTTACACTGACCATGATTGTTTTATCCCGCTTTATGTTTATTTTAGTTGCGTTGTGAGATGTTTATATCTTTGTTAAAACTGATAACGCTGTATAAATCACTTTTAAACCAAACCTATGGGCGTTTCACAGGGAATTACTTCCCTTGTTGTTCCTTTTAAAGGTTGCTACTTTGTAAAGTAACGCCTTATGCTAAGCCCCTGTTAAACCTTTAATTATGCATATAGAGGCAGGCTTGGGTATATTAATTATCTGTTAGAGATAAGTGCTTTGTAAGCAAGTCCACTTTTTTTAATAGTACGTTGCTGTGTTTTATAATCTACATACACAATACCAAAGCGCTTTAAGTAACCTTCTGCCCATTCAAAGTTGTCCATTAAGCTCCAAGCAAAGTAACCATGTATTGTAACACCTTGTTCAACCGCATTATGAACCGCATTTAAGTGATCATTATAATAATTTAAACGGTCTAAGTCGTTAACTTCGCCATTATTATATGTATCGGGCATTGCCGCGCCATTCTCTGTTATATAAATAGGCGGTAGGGTGTAGGTTTTATTTAGCGATACAAGTAAGTCGGTGAATGATTGCGGATAAATTTCCCATCCCATATCTGTTAGTGGACCTGTAGGTGCAATTGGTTCATAAATATCAGTAGGGTGCGCTTTATAAACTTGGCGGGTGTAAAAGTTTATACCTAGATAATCAATAGATTGAGAAATTAATTCCATGTCGCCTTTGTGAATATCGGGCTGGTGGCTTAATGGTAATTGATTAATTATATTTGGGTATTGACCGTCAATTATTGGTTTGATGTACCATTGGTTAAGATAGTCGTCTGCAAATGCAGTGGCTTTTAAGTCTTCATCACTTTGGGTAAGGCTGTAACACGGTGTAAAATTAAGCACTATGCCATTTAAGGTATTAGGAGAGTTTTGTTTTAGCACTGTCATGGCAAGTCCGTGCGCTAATAATAAGTGGTGCGCGGCTTTACGACCGTATTCTTTTCCTATTTTACCTGGCGCATGAATACCAATTTCGTAACCTAAAAAGGCACTGCAAAATGGTTCATTTAACGTGGCATACGAATGCACGCGTTCTCCAAATGCTTTTGTGATTAAATTTACGTAATGCTCAAAAGCATAAGCAGTTTGTCTGTTAAGCCAACCACCTTCATCTTCCAAGTACTGCGGTAAATCCCAGTGGTACAAAGTAACAAAAGCTTTAATATTGCGACGTTTTAGCTCATCTAAAATATCGGTATAAAATTTAACGCCTACAGGATTTAATTGACCGTTTTGGGTCATAACACGTGGCCAAGAAATAGAAAGCCTATAAGCATCTACGCCTAGCGACTCTATAATATTAATATCATCACGCCAGAGGTTATAGTGATCGCACGCTGTGTGCCCATCTGAGCTATCAACTATTTTATTAGGGGTATCGCAAAATGTATCCCAAATACATGGAAGGCGATCGTCTGATCCCCCTTCAATTTGAAAAGAAGCCGTAGCCACACCATACACAAAGTTTTTAGATAATAGCGGTGAATGTGGTGGTAGTGATAATTTTGTCATTAATAACAAACCTTTTGAGAGTTATTTACAGAGAATTTACCTCTGTATTTATACTTAATTACTGATATATGTGCTGAGTAAAAATAAAAAGTGTTGAAATATTCAGCTTGTTCGTATTTAATTGCATATGAAAGCGCTTACATTTAAGGTTAGTGTTTATTAATTCTTAGGTCAACTCTTTAATGCGCCTTTAAAGGTGTATAGAAGTTAAATAATTAAAAGAGTGATTTAAGAAGAGATTTATAATAATAAATTACGGAGAGCACATGGCAAGTTCAGCACCACTGACAACACACACACAACCGCAAAACTTTCAGGATAAGAGTTATGGTTTTGCATTAACGTCTTTAACCACATTATTTTTTATGTGGGGATTTATAACCTGCCTAAATGATATTTTAATTCCGCATTTAAAAGGCGTATTTAATTTAACCTACGTACAAGCGATGCTGGTTCAATTTTGCTTTTTTGGCGCTTACTTTTTAATGTCGTTACCGAGTGGTTACATAGTAAAAAAGGTAGGTTATAAAAAAGGGATTGTAACAGGACTATTAATTGCGGCTGGTGGCTGTGTTTTATTTTATCCTGCTGCTGCACTACATAGTTACCCTGTATTTTTATTCGCATTATTTGTGCTTGCAAGTGGTATTACATTATTACAAGTATCTGCTAATCCGTATGTGAGTTTACTAGGTCCTTCAAAAACGGCGTCATCTCGCCTTACTCTTACGCAAGCATTTAATGCGCTAGGTACAACGGTTGCACCAATATTTGGTGCCTTATTAATTTTAGACTCGGCATCTGAGGCATTTTTAACGCCTTCGCAAAATGCTGAATCAGTTCAACTCCCTTATTTACTATTAGCCGCCATGCTTATTTTGTTAGCGGGTATTTTTGCTTGGCTAAAACTACCTAATATTATGCAAGAGCAAGAAGCCGAAGCTGAAGCTGAAAAGTCGGATGCTGTACAGGGCAGTGCATGGCAGTACCGTCATCTAACATTAGGTGCCGTAGGTATTTTTATGTATGTAGGTGCTGAAGTTGCTATTGGTAGTTTTTTAGTAAGCTTTTTAGCACAAGAAAACATAGCTGGGCTAAAAGAACATGTTGCAGCGCATTACATAACGTATTACTGGGGCGGTGCAATGGTTGGACGCTTTATTGGCGCAGCCGTTATGCAAAAGGTACCAGCAGGTAAAGTACTTGGTTTTAACTCTTGTATGGCAATTATTTTAGTGATTGTTGCAATGAGTACAACCGGCGCTGTTGCTATGTGGTCAATTTTATTAGTTGGTTTATTCAATTCAATTATGTTTCCAACAATTTTTAGCCTTGCACTTAACGGGCTTGGTAAGCATACCGCTCAGGGTTCAGGTATTTTATGTTTAGCAATTGTAGGTGGTGCAATAGTGCCATTAATACAAGGCGCATTTGCTGATGCTATAGGCGTACAGATGTCATTTTTCTTACCTATTTTATGTTACATCTTTATTGTTTATTACGGCTTAAGTGGCAGCAAACCTGTGTTAGTGAAGGAGTCATCGTAATGAAAACGACGTTTAAACTTAATGCATTAGCGATTGCAACATTAGTGGGGAGTGTTACCGCACTAAGTGGATGCAGTAATGATGGCAATGTTGAAAATATAAATGCTGAAGCGCAATCAAAAACAGCTAAAATTTGGCCAAAGCTTTCAATTGCAGTAAAAAAAGACCCTGTAATTGAAGCTAAAATTGTCGATTATTTACAAAAGATGACGCTTGATCAAAAAGTAGCGCAAATGATTCAGCCAGAAATACGTGATATTACAGTTGAAGACATGCGTAAATATGGTTTTGGTTCATACCTTAATGGCGGCGGTGCTTTTCCAAATGGCGATAAACATGCAACACCTAACGATTGGGTTGCACTTGCTGAAAAAATGTATCAAGCATCTATTGATGACTCTGTTGATGGAATTGCAATTCCTACAATGTGGGGCACGGATGCAGTACACGGTCATAATAATGTAATTGGCGCTACGCTTTTTCCTCATAACATTGGTTTAGGTGCTGCTAACAATCCTGAGTTAATTGAAAAAATAGCGGCAATTACCGCTGTTGAAGTAATGGCGACAGGTATTGATTGGGTTTTTGCACCCACCGTTGCTGTAGTACGTGACGATAGGTGGGGTAGAACATACGAGGGCTATTCTGAGGATCCACAAATTGTACGTGACTACTCAGCAGCCATTGTAAATGGTTTGCAAGGTAGAGCCGATAGCGACTTTTTAAGTGATAAAAGAGTAATAAGCACCGTTAAGCACTTTATTGGTGATGGCGGCACAGTTGATGGTGACGACCAAGGTGACAATGTTACTACCGAACAAGAATTGTTTGATATTCATGCACAAGGCTATGTAGGTGGTTTGTCGGCTGGTAGTCAGTCGGTAATGGCTTCATTTAACAGCTGGCATGGCAAAAAAAACCACGGCAATAAATACTTACTTACCGATGTACTTAAAACACGTATGGGGTTTGATGGATTTGTAGTTGGCGATTGGAATGGTCACGGGCAAATTAAAGGCTGTACAAACGAAAGCTGCCCACAAGCAATTAATGCCGGTTTAGATATTTTTATGGTACCAACCGGTGCTTGGAAACCGCTTTACGAGAATACAATTTCACAAGTTAAAACTGGTGAAATAAGCATGGATCGCATTGATGATGCAGTGGCACGTGTTTTACGCGTTAAGCTACGCGCAGGGTTATTTGATAAGCCAAGCCCAGCTAAACGTCAGTTCTCTGGTAAAACAGAGCTAATTGGCGCTAAAGAGCATCGTGAAGTTGCCAAAGAAGCCGTACGAGAATCATTAGTATTGTTGAAAAACAAAAACAATATTTTACCATTATCGCCAAAACAAAATGTACTTATTGCTGGCGATGCTGCCGATAATATTGGTAAGCAGTCGGGTGGCTGGAGTATAACTTGGCAAGGAACGAACAATAAAAATGTTGATTTTCCTGGTGCTACATCGATTTACTCAGGGCTAAAAGATCAAATTAGTGCTGCTGGTGGTAAAGCAATATTGAGCGCAGATGGCACATTTGAACAACGCCCTGATGTTGCTATTGTTGTATTTGGTGAAGAACCATATGCAGAAGGGCACGGCGATAGAGATAACCTTGAATTTGAGCGTGGCAATAAAAAATCATTAGCGCTTTTGAACTCGTTAAAAGAGCAGGGTATTCCTGTTGTAGCTGTGTTTATATCGGGCAGACCTATGTGGGTTAACAGTGAATTAAATGCGTCTGACGCATTTGTTGCAGCTTGGTTGCCAGGTACAGAGGGCGCAGGTATTGCCGATGTATTACTTAAATCAGCTGATGATAAAGTTCAGTATAACTTTACAGGTAAGTTGTCGTTTTCATGGCCTAAAACAGCAATTCAAACAGCAGTAAATAAAGGTGACGAAAACTACGACCCATTATTACCTTATGGTTTTGGATTAGCATACGGCGATAAAAACGTTTTGGCTGATGACCTTGATGAAGATTCAAAACTTGATAACTCAGCACTTACCAATATGAATGTATTAGTAGGCGCGCCCGTTGCACCTTGGCGTTTGTTGTTAAAGTCTGGTGATAAAATATTAGATGTATCAAGTAGCACCCACGAATTTGGCGCGATTAAATACCGAACTGAAGACAAAACAGTGCAAGAAGACGCACGCCAATTTGACTTCAGCGGTGCAGAAAAAGCCAGTGCTGAAATAGTAACAAGCTTTGCTGAGGACACGATTGCATACCTTGAAGCAAACGGTGTTATTAGTTTCGACATAAAACTAAATGATGCGCTGACTAGCGACGTAGTACTTGCAATGACGTGCTCTGGTAGTTGTGGCGCTAGCATTGATTTAGCCGACATTGTTGATAAAAGCATAGAAAATGGGTGGCAGTCGGTTTCAATCGATTTAGGTTGTTTTGCCAAGCAGGGTGTTAATTTTGCGAGCTTAACAAGCCCATTTAGTTTACGCAGTAATGGTAAAGCATCAATATCTGTGGCTAATATTCAATTAGTACCAAATAAAGCCGATGAGGCAACGCTCTCTTGTAAGTAGTGTGATTAATTTTATTGTGTGTATGTCAAAGCCCTTCGTATGAAGGGCTTTTTTATGATGCTAGTTTATTTGTGTTTGTTCGTGTTTATCTTTGAAGGTTAAATTTGCAGTTGTGTGTTGGTTTGTAGGAAAGACACTATGTAGTGTGCCTAATTTATAAACAGGCGATAACGCCGTTTAAACGCCAAACATACGCTGCTCATGAGGTGTTTTTAGAGACGATCAACTCTTTGTTGCTACATGGAAGTGGGTAAGGGGTGAAAGCTTTGCTCGGTTTTTACTTATTCTTACAAGGATATAAGTCATTATAACAACGCAGAAAGATTACTGAGTCCATTAGGTTACAAACCACGTGTCGTGATTATTGCCCGACATTAAACAAATATTAATCCTGAAAAATCAACATGCTCTAGTTACAATTGTGTTGTGTTTGATTTAGAACGAGTAAAAACGTTGTTGTAATTTACAATAAAATATAGCGATAAATTATTGAATTTAAATAAAAACCTAATTAATCTATAAAAATGTAAAGCGGGTAATTCAGGTTCGCTATAAAACCAAGGATAGCTTAATCATGGAAATACTGAGAGCGTTGATTGCTACTTTCTTGTTTTTTGCCGGAATGTATTTTATTTACTTAGGATTTAATTTATTCAGCATGTTTTGTGGTATTGCTTGCTTTGTAATAGCCTCTTTTTGTTGGCCGAGTAAAGTAAGATCAACTAAAGCTCGCGAAAATAAATTCCTCGATGCTCTTGAGTCTATGATAGAGCTACCAATAGAATTGTTTTTATGGATATTAAGAGTTATCGGTCGAATATTTAAAGGTATAGCGGATTAGCTTAGATAATTACCATTACCTGTAACAACTATAAAACCTAGCAATTTTATAGATAAGTTATTTGTAACTTAAGAGTTAAACCTGCCAAGTGTTTATAAGTGATTGGTTTGTAATTAACGATTAGTTCTGCATTAATAAGTTTTTTTCATCATAGGTTACAACTTTATCGCGACCGGTTTCTTTTGCTAAATAAAGGCGCTTGTCGGCAAGAGACAGTAAATCTTTAATACTGACTTCACCGTTAATTGCATTACTAACTCCGGCACTAACCGATAAGTTAATATGGTTACCCTTAAAATAAAAAGGATTGCTACTAATATTTTCTCGTAGTTGCTCAGCGTATTGTCTTGCTACACTTAATGTGCAATTAGGCAATAAAATAGCAAACTCTTCGCCGCCTATACGAGCACTAATGCCAATATCATTAAATTGCTCTTTTATATTTTGAGCAATCCATTTAATGGCATTGTCGCCTGTTTCGTGACCATAACGGTCGTTAACACGCTTAAAAAAATCGATATCTAGTATAATTATAGAAACACTTTTGTTGGCATTGTTAGGGTTATTTAATTGCTCTTTCCCTTTATTAAAAAAACCGCGACGATTGAATAACTGACTTAACAAGTCAGTATTAGCAATACTTGATAGTGTGTATTCAGTATTTGAAAATAATAAAAAAGGCAATATTAATGCGCTGCATGTAGCCAATATTAAATGGCTCGCCAGCACTATTTGTAAAGATGCGTGGTTACTTTGGGTAGGCATAGCGAGTAGAGTAACTTGAAACAACATCACTCCACCATGTGCTAAAAAACAAAAAATCAGTGCATTTTTTTGTAATTTGGCAACAAAGTTCATAATTTTTATAATATATGCAGCGTAAAAAAATAGCCCTGCAACAATCATACTTATGAGCATTTGACCTGCTTCGTACTGATAGATTCCCAATAGTAGTAAAGCTGAAAAAGCTAATATGCAGTATATAGGGAGCAAATTTAGCTGTTGTGTATGTTTGTATTTGTGTAAGCCTATAATAATTAAAAGAGGGCTTAAAACAATAAAAATACTGGCAATATAATGTGTTACAAATGGCGCGTTAATAAATAAGCGTAAGCAAGCAAGTAATTCCGCAATAGCAAATGTAATACACGCACAGCCAAGCAATAAAAAAGATGTTTGTTTTTTAAAGTTATGCACAGAGAAAAAAAACAAACCTATTATTATATTCAATATAAAAGAGAAACAGATGACTGTAGGAAGATGTAGCATTAGTTTTTCTCTTTTATAAAATGTGTAGTGTTAGACAGTTATATTTGTTTATTTTGAATCTACTAATTTCAATTAAATGTGTTGTACCTAAAGCCAAATTTTAATTTTTTATTACTAAAAAATTGCTAGTTTCGACATTAATAATAGTACATTGACCAAATTAGGCTAAGCATTATGCACTAATTAATTAATATCCATATGGGTAAAAAGTACTGATTTTTGTTTTGGTTTTTGTCCCTATTGATAACTATAACTTTATTATTATTAACGTAAGCTAAACCAAGCTATTTAGTGCTGATTTTAATTCAGAATGATGAAATTTGTAGCCGTGATTTAGTGCTTTACTTGGAATTATAAACTGACCCGTAGTCAAAAGGTCTGACATTTCTCCCATTAATAATTTAAGTACAGGCACCGGCATTGTCATAAATGCGGGGCGTGATAATGCCTCTCCTAAACTTTTACTAAATATTGCGTTACTCACTGGGTTGGGTGCTGTTGCGTTAATAGGACCTGATAATTCGCTGTGTTCAATAACAAATAGAATCAGCTGTGTCATATCGTCTATATGTATCCACGACATACCTTGTTTGCCATTACCTATAGGACCGCCTAAGCATAATTTAAACGCAGGTAGCATTTTGCTTAAAGCTCCCTCTTTTTTAGCCAATACAATACCTGTACGCAATAAACACACTCGGGTTTGAGTTGACTGTGCTGCTATTGCTGCGTTTTCCCAATCTTTACAGAGTTGATGGCTAAATTCATCGTGTGGATTATCAAAACTTTCATCAATAAAATCACTATTCTGACGACCGTAAAATCCAATTGCACTGCCTGAAATAAATGTATGAGGAGGGTTAAAACAGGCTTTTATCGCAGAGGTTATCTGTTGTGTGATATCGATACGACTGTCTCGTATTATTTTTTTCTGCTTTGCGCTCCAACGTTTATTAACAATTGGTTCTCCAACTAAGTTAATAACAACATCAACACTATTAAAATCAACTAAATTTATATCGCTAATAGCATGCACTTTGTGACTCAAGAGTGCATTTGCTTTTGCAGGGTTGCGACTAAGAACAGTTACTTGATTATGATGAAGTAAAAATGGGCATAAATGTGAGCCAATCAAACCTGTCGCGCCGGTAATAAATATATGCATTATTAATCCTTACGGTAAAATAGTAGCAAGTGATTAAAATGTATACTCGCTAATTAATTGCTTTGCTACATATATACGTGGGGTAGGTTTTTATGATCACTTGGTAAATATTTCATTTAATTAGCTTTTGCCTTACACTTAAGGCATATAAATAATAAAAGGATTAATGAATTGGCAAGTTTAACTGGAGTAAATAAAAGCTTAATAGTTTTTGCTTCCTTAGTGGTAGTGCTCGCAGGCATAAAAGCAGCAAGTGTAATTATTATTCCGTTTATTTTGGCGGCGTTTATTGCCATTATTTGTAATCCACTTATTAAGTTTTTCGCACGCTACCGAATTCCTAAAGGCGTTGCTGTTATGTTAGTGGTGCTTATTATTGTAGGTTTAGGTGTGAGCCTTGGTGGGCTGGTTGGGCAGTCTATAAATGATTTTTCGCAGCAACTTCCTGAGTACAAAGTACAGCTTAAAGAAGAGTTTGTATGGCTTGTTGATTTAGCCTCTCAGTACAATATATTAATTAATAAAGAACAGTTAATTAATATGTTCGACCCAGGCAAAATGGTTGATGTAGCCACCAATATGCTCACTGGTTTAGGTGGCGTAATGGCAAACATGTTTTTGATTATTTTAACGGTTATTTTTATGTTGTTTGAAGGACCTATGTTGAGCAATAAAATACATATGGCACTTGAAGATCCAGACAGTAAAATGAAACAAATAGATCGTTTTTTAGAATCAATAAACTCATACCTTGCAATTAAAACGCTAGTAAGTTTGGGTACAGGTATAATAGCTGCATTTTACCTTTGGATTTTAGATGTAGATTACTTTGTATTGTGGGGTGTGCTTGCCTTCATGTTTAATTACATTCCTAATATTGGGTCTATTATCGCTGCCGTACCGGCAGTATTACTTGCATTGATCACCCAAGGACCTTTAGTCGCAGGGCTTGTTGGCGCAGGGTACTTAACTATAAATACCGTAATGGGAAACATTGTAGAGCCTAAATTTTTAGGGAAAGGGCTTGGTCTTTCTACATTAGTTGTATTTTTGTCATTAATATTTTGGGGCTGGTTATTAGGTACCGTCGGTATGCTTTTATCTGTACCATTAACAATGATTGTAAAAATAGGTTTAGAAGCCAGTGTTGAAGGTAAATGGATTGCTACCTTACTTGGTAGTGGTGAAGAAGTAACTAAGAGTTAATTAACGGCTCTTTAACTGCTGCATTAAAAATACTTAGAGCTGTAGATTACAGCTCTAAGTAACTAAAATATTTATTTTTAAAACTATACATTTAACAGCTCAATAACTTCATCAACTGCGTTTATTGCACCCTCTAAATATCCCGCTTCTTGCTTTGCAAATTCACTTGCTACAAAGTGTATATTTAAACTATTTAACTGCTCATTCAATCCCGTAAAGTTAAAGTCGGGATGTTGCGATGGCTGAGTTTGATCGTTTTTATCAGCTACAAATTCATCGTTAGCCCAATCTTTAATAAAATATGATGTAGCGTTGTATGCATCATCCCCATAAAAATATGCAAGCTGTTTAATGCAGGCTTGTTTTAGTTGTTTTGTTGATATTTGACTACGAGTTGAGTAGGGCACACCTATAAACCCAAATAATGCAGGTGAGCTATTGTCTGCGGCGCTGGCGTCGTGTATTTCAACCATTGGACCTACTCGGCTAAAACATTGTCCTGACAAGTTTGTATTTCGCCAAAAAGCATCTTTAAAAATAGCAATAAACTTAGCTTGCCCTGCCATCCACGTTGGCACTGAATTTAAACGGTTAATTAGTGTTTTGTCAGCCCAGAACTCAGGTGTTAAATGATGAGCGACCATACGAGGTGGCATAGCAGCCATTATATGCTCACTGCTAAAGTGTTTTAACTGCCCATTGTTATTAACAACTAAGTGCCAACGACCATTACTCTTTTTTAGCTCGGTAACACGGTGATTTAATAGAACTGAATTAGGGTCTAGTTGTTTATGTAGCGCATTAATTAGTGTGTACATGCCATGGCGAAGTCTAAATAACTGCATTTCACCAACGCCCGCTATTTGCTGAGGCTTGCCGGTACTATCCGCTTGATATAAAACATCGCCCTTTGTGTATTGCTCAAACACGGGTAAGTTAAGTGATTTAACGAGTTCTTGAATTTTTGGCTGGTGAGGGAAAATCCAAGTTGGTCCTAAATCAAAACTAACATCGCTACTAGCCGTTGATTGCGCCGCAAGTATTCGACCACCTAATTGCGATTTAGCCTCTAATAATAAGTAAGGAATGTTGAGCAGCTGCAATTGATATGCACTGTATAATCCGGCGATCCCGCCACCTATAATAATTACTGGTTGATGCATATGTATATTATCTCTTTATTTTGATTAACCTATCAGTAGGTAGTTTGTTTTGAGCGCTGTTAGTTGTCAAGTGTTTGCTCGGCAGATTTTTTGCGAACCGAGCCTGGAGGGACTTTGTAATAGCGTTTAAAAGCTTTACTAAAAGCGGCTTCGCTACTGTATCCGGCATTTTCAGCAATTTGAATTATAGGGCTGTTATTATTAAGTAAGCTGTTTTTAGCATTTTGTAAGCGAAAATTAGTTAAATATGTTTTTGGTGACTCGCCGACTAATTTTGTAAAGCGTTGATTAAAGCTAGTGCGCGACATTCCTACTAATTCGCCTAGCTGCCCTACATTTATGTTGCCTTTCAAATCTTGATGAACGGCGGTTAAAGCAGCGTTAATTTTGGAATCGTTTAGTGCGCTTAAAAAACCGCTATCAGCATTTTTTTCAAGCATGTGGGCACGAAGTAGTTGAATAAATAATACCTCTGTTAATCTATCAACTAATACTGAATAGCCTGGTTTAGCTGTACGGGTCTCGTTAGAAAGCACGCTAACCAAGCCTTGTAACCACGGCAACTCGCTCGACTTAATATGAATATATTCAGGTAAGTCGTTAAACAGTGGGTGATTAAGTGAAGTGTCATAATTAAATGCGCCGCATAAAACAGTATTTAATGAATTACTAAGTCCTTTGGGTTCAAAAGGATTGTTTCCGCTTAGTATGGCTTCTACAACGCTTTCACCGTTTAGCAATGAATCAGCTGCTTTATCTGTATTGTTATCACTTAATTGATGTGCGGCACCTAAAGGAAACGCAATAATGTCACCTTCTTTTAAATGAATATGTTTATGATTGTGTTTTATATAGACGTAAAACTCGCCTGTAACAGCAATATGAAAGCCACCATGCTGGCTACTAGGAATATCCATACCCCAAGGTGTTTCAAAGTCGGCACAAAAATATGTGCGAGAACTGAGTCTAATTTCTTTTAGTACATTGGCTAATATATCGATACTGCACCTACCAAAATTGAACAAAATGACATTAATTATATGCATAATATCATTTTTTGTTTTTTATTTAAGTCCATAATACATGCATCAACGCTAAGGAGAATATAATGAGTAATTTAGAATCATCGTTACGTGTAGAGCTATTTTATAAAGAATATTGCCCATTTTGTAAAATGGTCGTCAAATATATTAACCATCAAGAGCTAAATGTTGAGCTGCGCGAAACATCGCTTGTGAGTGAATATAATGAAGAGCTTGTTAAAGAGGGCGGTAAAAAGCAGGTACCATGTTTAAAAATTATTCAGGCTGGTAATAAAACAAAATGGCTATATGAGTCGATGGATATTATTACTTATTTGAAAAAGCATGCTGCTAAGTTAAAATTAGTTGAATAATAATGAGCAAAATTGAAGGCACATTAATAGTAGATGAAATTAATACCTCAAATAGTAAACTAAGCAGAATGCTATTTATGGCAGCAAAGGTGGCGCTTGTTGTCGGGTCTGTTTTACTTGTTATTAATCAGTATGATGCATTGTTTGCAGACGCTAATTTAAAAGTATTACCTGCTATATTAACTTACTGTGTGCCATTTTGTGTGTTTTTAGCAGGGCAAAAAATTAAAGTTTAATCTTTTGCCCTCATTATTTTAATCGTACTATATTAAACTGGTGTTTTTAATACGTCTGTAAATTGCTTCATTAGCTCAATTTCACAGAGTTTATAGCTAATCGCAGCAGCAGTTCCATTGGGTGATTTTAATATATAGCGCCATTGGCAACTACTTTTTATATACTTTTCGTGGTTACTTATACTGCGCATAAATAAAGGCAATACTTGTGTATTACCTGTTTCTTCTTCTATTTTTGTTAACTCAAATTTACGTTTTAATATCCAAGTAGCTTGTACTTGCTCTACCTTATTTATTTCGCTATCAAGGCATTGAATATATCGCTTTGCTACATTTGGTGTTGCGTTTTCTGGCAAACTACATACTTGAGCCGAAAAACTAAACGAGCTAAACCCTAATAAAAATAAAGCTACTATATGATGTAATAAATAATTATTTTTTATCATTATAATTAAACTCTAAAATAAATTGAGCGCCGCCCAAGTTATCTGATTTTGTTATAGTTAGTACACCGTTATATGATTTTACTAAGTCAGAGACTATTGCCATACCTACACCATGACCGCTTTCGTATGTATCAAGGCGGGTACCGCGTGTAAGTAAAGACTCTCGCTTGTCTTCAGGCACACCAGGACCATCGTCACTTATGCCAATACAAAGTGTTTTACTTTGTACTATTTGTATTTCTACTTGTGAGCGACATGCTTTACAGGCGTTATCTATCAGGTTACCAAGTAGCTCTAATAAATCAGTTTGATCACCTAAAAAGTAGTCTTTATCAGAAACAGTGCAATTAAAAATAATGTCTTTATCGCGGTAAACTTTTGCCATTGCACTTAAAATAGAATCGAGCACTGGTTTAATAGGCGTTTGTTTTTTCCATGTGTCTGATGCGCCCGTTGCCGCACGTTTTAATTGATGTTCGATCATCACATTAATTCGATCAAGTTGCTCTTGTGCGTCGGCATCATTAGCTAATGGGCTTGATTTTAATACCGCAAGCGGTGTTTTAAGAGCATGCGCTAAGTCACTTAATGACGCTCTATAACGCTCTTTTTGACGTTGCTGCGACTCAAGTAATAAATTTAGATCTGCTTTTATTGTTTGCAACTCAATTGGGTAGAGCCCTTTAATTTCTTGAATATCACCTGATTCAATTGCTTTAATTTCTTTATCTAGGCGTTGTAAGGGGCGTGCGCTCCAAATAAAACCAATCGCCATGAGTCCCGCAATAGCAACACCCATTATAAACATCCAATCAACCAATGTTTGTTTAAACCCATCCATTAATCTTACGAGAGCGTCGTTACGCTTAACTAAAATAAACCGCGCTTGTTCTGATTGATCAATATTGTTTAAAATAACGGTTAAGCTTAATTGCCAATACGCTGATTTTTTAAATTCAACACGACGAAAATCAGCCGCGCCAGCTTTGGTTTGAATTTGTTGCGGAATAAAATCTAGGTTTACAGCCGATTCAGAGTGCCAAATAGGTTCATCATCGCGGTAAATCATTGCATAAGTGTCTGAATTTAACCTATTCAACTCTGGTGCCAAAATAGTACTAGGCATAACAATACCGTTCTCAGTGAAGTCGACTTCAGAGATTAATGAGTATAATTGAGCTTCGAGGGTTTTTTCTGTCGCATCAACCAGTGAGGCATAATATGCTTTGCCAATGGAATAAAATAATATAGGAAGGGCGACTAATAAAACAAAGACAAGGATAAATCCTTGCCTTATTTTTAACGATATTTGCGGTATTACCACTGGCTTTTGAGCCTGTAACCACGACCACGTAGTGTTTCAACTGGGTTTAGTACACCTTCAGGGTCTAACTTTTTACGCAAACGTAAAACAAATACTTCAATTACGTTTGAATCAAGGTCGAAATCTTGATCGTAAATATGTTCAGTCAATTCTGATTTAGAAATAACTTTTTGTGGGTTAACCATTAAGTATTCAAGTACTTTGTATTCATATGCTGTAAGACTTAGCTCTTTATCGTCAACCCATACTTGTTGTGAACGCGTATGAATTTTAATAGGACCCGCAGTCATTTCAGGGTTTGCTTTACCTGCACTACGACGAATTAATGCATTACAACGTGCAATTAATTCTTCAACATGAAATGGTTTTGTTAAGTAGTCATCCGCACCAGCATCTAGACCTTCTACTTTATCTTGCCAGCGGTCGCGCGCTGTTAAAATTAAAATAGGAATGGTTATGCCTTGTGCACGTGCTTTATTAATTAGCTCAATACCGTCTATTTTAGGTAAACCTAAATCAACTACGGCCATATCAAGCGGGTATTCTGTAATGTGGAAAAGACCTGCTTCACCATCGTGGCATAAATCCACGCTGTAACGCTCTTTTTCTAGGGCATTACGTAGGTTGTCTGCTAAATGTAAATCGTCTTCTATAACTAAAATTCGCATTTTTAATCCTTCTTCACTTCGCCGGTTTTTTTATTTATATGTAAATCAACGACGTGGCCGTCAGATTTGAGTATTCGTACAGTATAAAAATCTGTTTTTTCGGTAATTTTTAAGGTCTTACCACCTATAGTTTCCTTTGCAAGTATTACGGCTTTCTTTTTGTTTACCTCAGCTTGTACTGTTTGAGTCGTTGTTGTACTTGCTTGAGCAAAATTTGCAAAGCTAATACAAGCAATAAAGCTAAGGCTTAATAATACGCGCATAATGGAAACTCCTAGACCAGACCTACTTAGTTTAATTAACTAAGTTGCTAAAATTCAAGTAAAAACGTTAATTAGCTTCTACATTAGCAATTTTAATTAAAATGTAGTGAACAAACCCTGAATTGTAGCGCAAAGCACTGCCTCAGAGTTTACTCACATTTTTAAGCAGGGAATACTTTTTTAAATGGTTTAACAACGGTATTTTCATAAACGCCGGCAGCAACATAAGGGTCCGCTGCAGCCCATTCTCGTGCTGCTTCTAATGATTCAAATTCAGCAACAACTAATGAACCAGTAAAGCCCGCTTCTTGAGGATCTTCGCTATCAATTGCCGGAAAAGGACCCGCAGTAAGTAAGCGGTTTTGCGAATCAAGTTCACTAAGGCGTGCTAAATGTGCTGGGCGTGCTGCTTTTCTAAACTCTAAGCTGTTTTCAACGTCTGTTGAGTGAATCATGTACAACATAAGGAATCTCATAAAAATTGTTAAATTTGATTAAATTAATACTACCACAGCGTTGAAAATTGGTGAATTAAAAGCGTTATTTTGAAAGTTTACACTACGATTTTATTTTTACACTGTAATTGCTTGAAAAACGCTGTAAAACACTGGTAGAGTCGCTGAAATACTACAAAATAATAACAAGGTTAATGCATGAGCGAAAATAGAGAGCACTTTAGCTCCCGCCTCGGATTTATACTTGCTGCTGCAGGGTCGGCAGTCGGTATTGGTAATTTAGTTGGTTTTCCTGTTTCTGCTACCAAAAATGGTGGTGGCGCATTTTTATTAATTTACGCATTATTTGTTGCATTTATTTGTTTACCAGTGATGATGGCCGAAATGGCGATGGGTCGAAATGCCCAAAAAGATCCACTTGGCGCGTACAAGCTTTTAGCTAACAACGATAAAAAGTGGAAGCTTGCAGGCTTTATGGCCGTATTAACACCATTTATGATTGCTGTTTTTTATATGGTAATCACTGTGTGGATTTTTGGTTACTTAACACAAACAGCATTGGGTAACTTAGACTCACTCGCTGAGCCAGAACATTTTGATACCTTTATTAATAGTTACACTGTATTTGGTTACATGGCTGTTGTGGTAATTATTGTTAATTTAATATTATTAGGTGGTGTTAAGCAAGGTATTGAAAAAGCAGCAAAATTTATAATGCCAGCACTGCTTGTAATGCTGCTTGCCTTGGTAACTTATGTATTAACATTAGATAACGCTATGGCTGGAGTTGAGTATTACGTTATTCCTGACTTCTCTAAAATGAGTGCAAGTGTACTTAATGGCGCATTAAGCCAAGCATTTTTCTCATTATCACTCGGTATGGGTATTTTAATGACCTACGCGTCTTATATATCTAAAAAAGACGATATTGTAGGAAGCGCTAAAATGGTTGCAATTACCGACTCTTTAGTCGCATTTGTTGCCGGTTTAATGGTGCTGCCAGCTATATTTAGTTTTGATCCTAACACCGACCCAGCTTCACTTTCTGATTCATCAGTTTCTATGATATTTGTTTATTTACCTAAAATATTATTAGCGTTACAAAATGATATTGGATATACCGGTGCATCTATTGTGGCATTCTCATTCTTTCTACTTGTATTTTTTGCCGCTATCACTTCACTTGTTTCTATAGTAGAAGTACCAACGGCAACGCTAAGCGACCGTAAAGGTATTAGTCGTAAAAAAGCATTGGGTATTTTAACGCTTTCAACGGGGTTACTTACTATTTTATGCACCATGTCGTTTGGTATGGTAGATAGCCTTACATCAATAACTAGTTATGGTGGTGAAGGTAAAAGCTTTTTTGATATTATTGTTGATGTGTTTTACGACACTATATTACCGCTTAACGGCTTAATGGTGTGCTTGTTTGTTATGTACCGCTGGAAAAAAGCGCGTTTAACGCAGGAATTAAGCTTAGGCTCGCCTAATTATGCGGGCAGCTTTATGGAAAAATACGTTAATTTTTCACTTTCAACGTTTATTCCAGTTATATTAGCTGTGATATTTATTAACACCGTAGCGACTAAGTTTTTTGGTTTAAAAATATTTGGTTTTTAAGTATAAAATTAAATATAAAGGCCGCGCTTGTCGCGGCTTTTTTGTGTGTAACTTTAAATAAAGGTCACTTTAATTAAATGCACCAGAGTCTAGGTAGCTGCCAACTCCAAGGGTGAACATCCATAGCCCCCAAAAACTATGTTCAATAACACACACAAAGGTTGAGCGACTTTGTGCATAGGTATAAGCAAACAGCAAACCACCTAAAAACGCTAAACCTACTGCAATCCAATTTGCATACACAATATGCGCCAATGCAAATACAGTTGCACTTACTATTATACGCACCGCTTTTTTGGGCATGATTCGTTTATAACGATGAAAAAAGTAGGTTCTGAATATTAATTCTTGAGGGATAACCGAGAGTATTGGGTAGAGCAACAGCAGTAAAAGCCAATCATTAAACGAGTTGCGGGGAAGGGTAAACCAGTTGCCCTGATGAATAATCCCGTAAAACATACCTGAGAACAGTGCACCTAAAAAAAAGAAGCTAAACACACGTTTTTTAACAGCAGAAAATTGCCCAAGGCTTGTAAGCCTAAAACGTTTAAAATGCGGATCGCCCAGTAGCAACATACAACACACACTCATTAAAATAATAAGCGCAGGAATAAGCCAGTTAGCTAAATGCTCGCGTAATCCAAAACCCAACAAGGGGAGTAATACAAAAATAAGGGTAAATTCAAACCAGCGATATTGATTGGCGTTCAAGGTCGTCTCAACTTGTTTTTTTAATAAGCTATCAAGCTAAGACGACATTTTTATGACGAGATTAGTAATCTACAAAGTGATCTATAAAATTATTTTGCAGGTTCTTCTTCACTAGGGAGGTATTTGTACAAGGCAATAATAGTGGCAAAAATACTTACAAAGGTAATACCCATTAAGCCAAATACTTTAAAGTTGACCCAAAAGTCGAGCGAAAAGTTATACGCAATATAAATATTCAACCCAGCTATACCCGCAGTAATAGCAACCCACATTAAGTTAAGTTTATCCCATAACGGCTCTGGAACAACAATAGCTTGCTTTGTATCGTTAGCGTTTTCGAGAATTGAACTAAGCGCTTTTTTAACTAGATTTTTTTTAAGTGCATAACGGCTAACAAGTAACGTTAAGCTTAAACCTGCGTATATGAGTGTTGCTTTCCATTTAATGTATTGCTCATCATGAAGTACCAGCGTTAGCGTACCAAACACGGCAGCAATGCCAAAAAATATCCAGTGGCGAGTAGGCACAGAGCCATGTTTAAAGTAGCTATAAGCAACTTGAATGAACGTTGTAGCCATTAATAAACCAGTAGCCCAATAAATATCGACGAGTTTAAACACTGCAAAAAACAGTATGAGTGGAATGTATTCAATTAATGCGTGCATATACTACCTAAATTATACAAGAAAGAGTCAAAGACTTTTTACCACATAAAGCTTAGCAACTACAAGGTTGACTTGTTGCCCTGTAACCCTTAGCCTGCGTGGCTTTATTACCAATTTGGTTTGGTATTTTTTTTATAATCGTATTCCCACGCTTAACCAACACTGATTTGGCGTGTATTTAGGAGCCTAAAATGAATAAAGCAGAACTCGTTGCTGCCATTGCACACAAAAGTGAATTAACAAAAAAAGATGCTCAAGCGGCACTTTCAAGCTTGCAAAAAGTAATTACTAAATCACTTTCTGAAGGTGATCAAGTTCAAATTAATGGCTTTGGTACGTTTGCACTAAGTTACTATCCAGCGCGTACTGGGCGTAACCCGCAAACAGGCGCAGCAATTGAAATAGAAGGCGCAAACAAAGCTGTTTTTAAGCCTGCTAAGGCGTTAAAAGATCTGCTTTAAATTTATTTAAGGTTTTAAACCCCGTATTGATAGATAAGTTACATGAGCGCGAAGTAAATTCGCACCTACAGGTATATGTTGTAGGTGAGGTTTTATACCTCGCTTTTGGTGGCGTTAAATTACATGAGTTGGAAATAGATTCGCACTTATGTACATTATTCATAATCTGTAAATAATTTACAGAGCCTATAAACTTCAATTAATTTACTCCTTTATTTTCAACCGCTTGTAATCGGCATGCATTATGCTATTTAATTGTGTGTTTCGAACATATTTTTAAACAATACCAATTTGCTTATATATGGGGTCTATTTAACGTTAAGAAAATCATGCTAAAACTAGGCAAAATTTTTTCGTATTTAGCTGTTCTAAATGAAAAGTTTTTAACGACGTTATAGTGCGATTTAATTCGTTAAATTGCTCAAAGATTTATGCAGGTTAGTATCAAATAAGGAGATCTCAATGAGTACATTACAAACAAGCACACGTTTACAGGGCAAAAAAATTGCAATTTTAGCCACTGATGGATTTGAGCAAAGTGAGCTTTTATCTCCACGCAGCGCATTACTTGATGCCGGTGCAAACATCGAAATAGTATCAATTAAAGAAGGTCAAATTACGGGCTGGGATGAAGACAAGTGGGGCGATAAAGTAACAGTAGATAAACTAGTTACAAACGCAGACCCCTCTGATTACGACGCGCTTATGCTCCCTGGTGGTTTATTTAACCCAGACAGTTTACGCCAAGATAAAGATGCTAAAGCCTTTATTGATGGCTTTTTTGGCGCAGAAAAAAACAAACCCGTTGCTGCAATTTGCCATGCTCCGTGGTTGTTAGCTGAAATTAATAAATTGCGCGACCGTACTATTACCTCTTTTCCAAGTATTAAAAGCGATTTAATTAATGCAGGCGCTAATTGGGTTGACCAAGAAGTATGTGTAGATAAAGGCTTAGTAACAAGCCGAAGCCCCGCTGATTTAGAAGCATTTAATGCTAAATTTATTGAAGAGATTTTAGAGGGTAAACACCAAGCTCACTAATTTTTTAAAACGTTTGGATATTGCTATAGCGTTTGATTTTTAAAAAACAAAAAAGGGCATTTTAAATGCCCTTTTTTTAATGCGTATAAAACACGCCCTAGTTAACTTAAAGCGATGTAGCTGCTTTCATATCGGCTACAAAAGCTTTTAGCTGCGCGGTCATTACAGGTAAGTCATTAAGGTTAGCTTCAATAATTTTAACCACGGCAGAGCCTGAAATAGCACCGGCTGCTCCTGCATTAAGAGCCGCTTTTACATCATCTGGCGTTGAAATACCAAACCCTAAAAGAGCAGGGGCTGCATGGTATTCTTTTAATTTAGTAACAATATTACCAGCAGGCATTTGTGCTTTAGTATCGGTACCGGTAACACCTGCGCGCGATAGTAAATACGTGTAACCACGACCGTAAGAGGCGCACTGGCGAAGTGTGTCGTCATCGGCATTTGGTGTTGCAATAAAAATTGGGTCTACACCGTTATCCATTGCTGACTTTCTAAACATTTTAGATTCATGTAAAGGCACATCAGCCACTAAAATTGAGTCTACGCCTACTGCTTTTGCATCTTTATAAAATGCTTCTATACCGCGTTTAAACACAAGGTTTGAATACAATAATAAGCCAATTGGAATATCGGCATTATACTCACGTATTTCTTTAATAATATCAAAGCAATCTTGTGTATTAATGTGCGCATCGAGTGCGCGAATATTAGCCTTTTGAATTACTGGGCCATCTGCAATTGGGTCTGAAAACGGAATACCAAGCTCAAGCGCATCAGCGCCGCCGTCAATCAGACTTTTTATAATCGAAATACTTTGCTCTTTACCTGGGTCGCCAATCGTTACAAATGGTACAAACGCACCTTGTTTTTGCTCGTTAAGCGCTGCAAACATTTTGCCGTAACGATCCGTTTTTACTTGGCTCATAGCTGACCTCTTTCAGTTAGTACATTGTGAACGTGTGCTAAATCTTTATCGCCACGACCACTTAAATTAATCACTATAACACTTTCCTCGGTTAGCTCCTCTGCGTACTTAAGGGCATAAGCTAACGCATGGCTTGATTCAAGTGCCGGAATAATCCCTTCATTTTTAGCAAGCGATTGAAACGCATCAAGCGCTTCTGTATCGGTAATACCCACGTATTGAGCGCGACCAGTTTCGTGTAAAAATGCATGCTGAGGACCAACAGCTGGGTAATCAAGACCCGCTGATACAGAGTAAGACTCTTCAATTTGGCCATCATCATTTTGCATAATGTACGTATAAGTACCGTGTAATATGCCTTTTGTACCTTTACAAATTGTTGCACCGTGCTCATTTGTATCAAGCCCTTTACCAGCAGGCTCAACACCAATTAACTTAACGCCTGGTTCGTCAATAAAGTCGGTAAACATACCAATCGCGTTTGAACCACCACCAACACAAGCAATAACAGCGTCAGGTAAACGACCTTCTGCTTTAAGTACTTGTTGTTTTGCTTCTTCACCAATAATTTTTTGATACTCGCGTACAATTGTTGGGAATGGGTGAGGACCCGCAGCTGTACCTAGTAGGTAATGTGCGTCTTGGTAGTTTGCTGACCAGTCACGCAGCGCTTCATTTACTGCATCTTTTAATGTGCCAGAACCTGCTGTTACCGGAATAACCTCTGCGCCCATTAACTTCATTCTAAATACGTTAGGTTGCTGACGATCAACGTCTTTTGCACCCATATAAATACGACATTTTAAACCCAGTAAGGCACACGCTAGCGCTGTTGCAACGCCGTGTTGACCGGCACCTGTTTCAGCAATAACTTGTTTTTTACCCATACGCTTAGTAAGTAACGCCTGACCAAGTACTTGGTTCGTTTTATGTGCGCCACCGTGTAGTAAGTCTTCACGCTTTAGATACAGTTTTACTTTTGGATTTTTAACTAAATTGCGCGTTAAAGTAAGTGGGGTAGGACGACCCGCATACTCGTTTAATAATTTACTTAGCTCTGCCTGAAACTCAGGATCTTTTTGTGCTTTGTTAAATTCGTTTTCTAACTGCTTAAGCGCAGGGACAAGTAACTCAGGTACAAACATACCGCCAAACTCGCCAAAATAAGCTGGATTTTGCATTTTAACCTCAATAATTTCTGATGCTTGTAAAAGCATTATGTAATTTGTTAGGGCACTTTTTACCCGCAGATTCTTCAACGCCTGAGTTTAAGTCAAGGCCTAAGGCACCTTTAAAAAGCGCATCTTTAATATTATCTGGATTTAAGCCACCAGCGAGCATAAATGGTGTGGTTGCATCACTAAGCACCGACCAATCAAATGCTTTACCAGTACCGCCAGCTTGAGTGTCGCTGTGCGTATCGTAAAGATGACGATCAACCCCATTTACTGGAGTAGGTAATGTATTTTTAACTGCCTGTGCTTTCCAAATTTCGCAGCCGGTTGGTAACTGTGTACGCAAAGCGGCGATGTAATCGTCACTTTCTTGACCATGTAATTGAACTGCCGCCAATTTTAGCACACTTGCGTATTGAGCAACTTGCTCAATTGGAGCATCGACAAACACACCAACAAAATTAAGTGGTGCACTTTTACTAAGCTCTATTGCACAATCTAAATCGACATAGCGTGGCGATTTAGGGTGAAAAATCAAACCGCCGTAAATAGCACCGTTTTGATACGCAGCTTGTGCATCTTTAGTACGTGTTAAACCACATACTTTATTGTCACCAAAAATAACACGGCGGCATGCTTGCTCTAAATCACGCTCACTCATAAGTGAGCTGCCAATTAAAAAGCCATCGCATAGAGGAGCTAAACGTTTTACGTCTTGATGGGTGTAAATCCCCGATTCCGAAATAACCACTTTATCAGCCGGAATAAGCTTTCGTAGTTTTTCGGTAGTGGCTAAATCGGTGCTTAAATCGCGTAAATCACGGTTATTAATACCAATAATTTGTGCATCAAGCGCAAGTGCGCGGTGTACTTCTTCTTCATTACTTACTTCGGTTAATACCGACATATTAAGTGAATCGGCAACGGCATGCAGTGCTTTATAGCTTTCGTCATCTAGTACCGAAAGCATTAATAATATAGCGTCACCGCCATAAATACGTGCCATGTACACTTGGTACTCATCTATAAAAAAGTCTTTACAGATAAGCGGTTGTTCTACTTGGCTGCGCACAAATTCGAGGTAGTCAAAACTGCCTTGAAAATATTTAGCATCAGTTAACACACTCATACAGGTAGCGTATTTTTTATAAACCGAGGTGATTTCGGTTAAATCAAATGGCTCTCTAATTAAGCCTTTTGAAGGAGATGCTTTTTTACATTCTAAAATAAACTGTGTGCCAGGTGCTGCGAGTGCTTTGTAAAAATCACGGCTTGTAGGCACTGCTTGCTGTTTAAAGCTTTCAAGCGGACGTGCGGCTTTACGCTCAATTAGTTCTAATTTTTTATCAGCAACGATTTTATCTAATACATTAGCCATTACTTACCTCAATAATTTTATTTAATGTGTTCATGGCTTGCCCTGAACTTAATAATGTTTGTACTTGTTGCGCGCCTTCTTTTAATGATTGTGCTTTACCAGTTAGGTATAACAGTGCGGCTACGTTTACAATAATGGCCGCATTGTGGGCTTCTGTGCCTTTACCTTCTAAAATAGCGAGGCTTGCTTTTGCATTGTATTGTGGACCTTCACCAGCGAGCTGTTCAAGTGAATAGTTTGCAAGGTCAAAGTCACTTGGGTTAAGCGTATATTGGGTAATATTACCGTTATTTAGCTCAACAACCGTAGTTGGACCATGTAGGGCTATTTCGTCAGTGCCCGAGCCGTGAACAATCATAGCGCGCTTTGTGCCAAGGGTTTTAAGAGTTTGTGCCATTGGCATACACAACGCTTCGTTATACACGCCGAGTAATTGCACTTCAGGTGCCGCTGGGTTAGCAAGCGGGCCTAAAATATTAAAAATAGTACGTGTTTTAAGCGCTGTACGTACGCCCATCGCATGGCGTACGCCACTGTGGTAGTGCGGTGCAAACAAAAAGGTAAAGTTAGTTTGCTCAAGGCATTTTGCTGCTTGCTCAGGGCTCATATCTATATTAATGCCCAAGGCTTTTAGTAAATCGGCAGAGCCTGAATTACTCGATACACTGCGATTACCATGCTTTACCATGTTAATACCGGCAGCAGCGGCAACAATAGCAGCCGTTGTACTTATATTAATGGTATTTGATCCATCGCCGCCAGTGCCACAGCTATCAGCAA
This sequence comes from Pseudoalteromonas sp. SWXJZ94C, assembly GCF_015864385.1. Lineage (NCBI taxonomy): Bacteria > Pseudomonadati > Pseudomonadota > Gammaproteobacteria > Alteromonadales > Pseudoalteromonadaceae > Pseudoalteromonas > Pseudoalteromonas sp. SWXJZ94C. The sequence goes on along the minus strand of NZ_JADYXF010000010.1, from coordinate 69,193 downwards.
GTTGCGTACTGTTGGTAGTAAAAGCAACGGCGTTTTCGCGCATTGAGGCTGCAGCCCCTGCAATTTCGTCGCTTACTTCGCCTTTAATTTTAAGGCTTATAAGTAGGGCGGTTAGCTCAATATCACTCATATTACCTTGCATTATTTGATCAAAAAGCGCTTTGGCGTCTGCGTAGCTTAATGATTGCCCCGTAATTAGTTGCTCAAGAGCGTGTTGAACATTTATGGGTTGTTCTGGTTGTGTACTCATAATGTTCTCTTTTATTTGGCACGTGTTAAGTAGGCTACACTTTGCTGAAGTAGCATTGCGCCGTTCGGCGTTAGTATTGATTCTGGATGAAACTGGTAACCTAATGCGTTGTCATCATGATGATAAATAGCCATAGGTATATCCTCATATTGGGCAATTACCTCAATATTGTCAGGCACTTTTGTTGCCATTAATGAATGATAACGTGCAACAGGCATTGTATCGCCCATACCATCAAATACAGGGTGCTCGCCTAAATTAATAATTGAAGACTTACCATGTACGGTTTCACCGGCATGACCGATTACTCCGCCGTAGCTTTGGGTTAACGCTTGTTGACCCAAACAAATACCCAGCATAGGGAAGTGACCTTTAGAGAGCTCAATAAGCTCCATCAAACAGCCTGCATCGCTTGGTGTGCCAGGACCAGGCGAAAGTACCAATAGCACTTGACCTTGTTCTTGGCGCATTTTGTTAAAAATAACCTCGGCGCTAATGTTGTTTCTGTAAACAACAAGTTCACCGCCAAGCATTGTTAGCTCATCAACAAGGTTGTAAGTAAATGAGTCAAAGTTATCTAAAAAATAGATTTTAATAGGATTAGCTTCACTCATTCTATACCGCCTTGTAAGTAGATTTAATGGCGGTAATAACCGCTTGTGCTTTAGCTCGGGTTTCGTTTGCTTCAGAAATAGGATCTGAGTCAAACACCACACCGGCACCAGCCTGTACATAAGCTATATTATTTTTAACAAAAGCAGAGCGAATAACAATACAGCTATCCATTGCACCATCACCGGTTAAGTAACCTACAGCGCCGCCATAACTGCCACGGCGTTTACCTTCAGTTTGACGTACAAGCTCAGCAGCCCGAACCTTTGGTGCGCCAACAAGTGTGCCCATGTTCATACAAGCTTGGTAAGCATGCAGTGCATCAAGCTCTGGTTTTAATGTGCCTACAACGCGCGATACTAAATGCATTACCTGTGAATAGCGGTCTACTTTTAATAGCTCTTTGGCAAAACGAGTACCTGCAACACTAATACGTGCTACGTCGTTACGGGCTAAATCTACAAGCATTAAATGTTCAGCACGTTCTTTTTGATCGTTTCTAAGTTCAAGTTCAATGCGGCTATCTAGGTCTGGGTTTATTTGCCCATTAGCAAATTTGCCACGTGGGCGAGTGCCAGCAATAGGGTACACTTCGACTTGTTTAGATTGCACTGTGTACTTAAGTGCTGATTCAGGCGATGCACCAAATAATGCAAAGTCTTCATCGCGCATATAAAACATGTATGGGCTTGGATTTTGCTTTTTAAGTTTGCTATACGCATGCAAAGAATTAGGGCAAGGTAGTGAAAATGTGCGCGACGGTACTACCTGAAAAATATCACCATCTACAATGTTCTTTTTAAGCTTAACCACTTGCTCACAATATGTCTCGTCGCTTATATCAACGCTTACATCACATTGTCCACTTTGCATATCCGCACTAAATTCTGAGGCGTTGTCGCACAGTGTATTTAAACGTTCTAACTCTTTGCCTACTTCAAAGCAATTTGCATGTACGTCAGGGCCATTAAATACATTACCAATGAGTTCGGTTGTTTGTTTTTGATGATCAATAACAACTAACGTTTCGGCTAAATAAAACACATAATCTGGGCACGTATTTTCACCGTCTGGTACATCACTTAATTGCTCAAAGTTCGCCACCATATCGTAGGCAAATACACCGCCTAAAAATACTGAAAATGGATTGCTGGTTGTGCTTTTTATACTGTTAATACAAGTGCGCAGAGCGCTAAATGCATTATCTGCAACGAGTTTACTTGCCTCGTCAGTATCGCCGCTTGTGTCTAAATAACTAAGCGTAAGTGTTGTGTCGTCTAAGGTTGCGTCACAGCTTTTAACATTACTTTGTAAGTAGCTTAGAAGTTGTTGACCATTATTAGATTGCGCAGTCACTGTTACCGTTTTGCCTTGGCATACAATGCGCAAGGCACAGTCAACTAAAATTAAGCTCTTAACACTGTCTTTAGAATCAATTTCAGCCGATTCAAGTAGCAGCGAATTAGGCTTATCAAGTGCAGCATATAATGCAAGAGGGCTACTTATATAGTCGCGTACTTGCGTTATGCTTGTTACTTCGCCTGGTGTGGTAGTTATATGACTAAAAATCAAACCTCATTCCCTCAAAAAATTAAACCCCGCAATGCTGTGCAATGCGGGGCTTGAATAACGATATCTAAATTACAAACAGATCATTACCGTCCCGCTATATCAAGCGCCACCACCAACGATGTGTAAGAGTAAGACCGTTATTCATGTTTTTCTGCCTCAATATTTATTAAATATTTATAATATAAAACGTTACGTAAAATTTAGTTATAAAAAAACCCGCATAGTTGCGGGTTTTGAATTTTTGTTAGACACGACAATTCATCACCCGATAATTACGAGTGCCACCACCAAATAGTGTTTAAGTTTGAATTGATCATCATTGTTAATTCTTAATGTGTCTGAAAGTGGCTATAGTAAAACGTATCTTATGCTTTTGTGTCAAGTGTTTATTTAAAACAATTTAGTCAAAAAACTTGTTATACTTACATAAACACCATTAACCCTTAATTTTAAGCAGTTTTCTTTTGATAAAATACGATTTACATAGCCACACCACACACTCAGACGGGCGTTTAACGGTCGAAGAATTATTGCATCGCGCTGTTGATAAAAATATTGATGTGTTTGCTATTACCGATCACGACACTGTGGCAGCCATTAAACCTGCCCAGCAATTTATTGAAGCTGAAAAATTACCGCTTTCATTAATAACGGGTACAGAAGTGTCGACTAAATGGGAAAGCTTCGAAATTCATATTGTTGGTTTAAATATTGATATTGAGAATATTGACCTTACCTCTTTATTATCTGCTCAGCAGCAAAAGCGAGAAGAGCGCGCGCTAGAAATTGGCGCACGTCTTACAAAAAACGGTTTTGATGGCATTTATGAGCAGGCTAAAGAGCTTGCAAAAAACGCGCAAATCACACGCGCACATTTTGCACGTGCATTAATAGAGCGCGGCGTAGCAAAAAACTTTCCTGGTGTATTTAAAAAGTATTTAGGTCGTGGCAAAACAGGTTATGTACCAAGTTGTTGGTGCACCATGCAAACAGCTATTGAGGCTATTCATGCCGCTGGTGGAGTTGCTGTACTTGCGCACCCAAGTAGTTATCAAATGTCGAACAAATGGTTACGCAAGCTATTAGTAGAATTTAAAAGTGTAGGAGGAGACGCAATGGAAGTTGCACAACCTCAGCAGGCGCCAAGCGAACGTCAATTTTTAGGTGAACTCAGCCGTGAGTACGATTTACTTTGCTCGCAAGGGTCTGATTTTCATTTTCCGACAAGTTATTTAGAGCTTGGCAAAAATTTATACTTACCGAAAGACTGCCAAGGTGTTTGGCAAGCCTGGGAAGGACAAGAAGGGGCATTATTATGAGTCAATTATTTCACATTCATCCTGAAAATCCGCAACCGAGATTGATTAGTCAAGCCGTTGATATTATTAAACAAGGCGGCGTTGTTGTTTACCCAACAGATTCTGGCTATGCAATTGGCTGTAATATTGGTAACAAGCAAGCCAAAGAGCGCATAGAGCGAATTCGTGGCATTGAAAAAAACGATAATTTTACGCTAGTTTGTCGTGATTTATCGGAGTTATCTACTTATGCACGCGTAGATAACCAGCTATTTAGATTAATTAAAAATAATACGCCTGGACCTTACACCTTTATTTTTAAAGGCACTAAAGAAGTCCCTAAGCGTTTATTAAACGACAAGAAAAAAACCATTGGCATGCGTGTAATTGAGCACCCAATTGCCTGTGCTTTACTTGCCGAACTTGGCGAGCCGTTAATGTCGTGTTCTTTAATTTTACCAGGACAGCAGTTTACAGAATCAGATCCCGATGAAATTTTAGAGCGATTAGACAAACACGTTGATTTAATTATTCATGGTGGTTACTTAGCAGAGCAAGCAACTACTGTAATTGATTTGTCTGAAGATGAAATTAAGATTTTGCGTGTTGGTTGTGGTGATACAAGCCCATTTGAGTAATAGTGAGTGAGCGAAAGCACTGCAGATACACAAAACATTGAAAAGCCAGTGCAGCAAAAGCTGCCACTGGCTTTTTTGCATGGAAAAGCGGTTGTAGATAAACCTGAAGATTTATACATCCCACCCGATGCGCTCGAAATAATATTAGAAACCTTCGAGGGACCACTCGATTTACTGCTCTATTTAATTAAAAAGCATAAGCTTGATGTGCTCGAACTTTCTATTTTTAGTATTACAGAGCAATATGTTCGTTATGTAGAAATGATGACAGAATTTCAGCTCGAACTTGCTGGCGAATATTTAGTTATGGCTGCGTTACTTGCGCAAATAAAATCGCGCTTACTACTACCTGTACACGAAGAGCTTGAGGAGGAAGAAGATCCTCGTGCTGAGCTTATTAAACGTTTACAAGAGTATGAGTTATTTAAAAAAGCCGCCGAAAACCTGGATGATATTCCCCGAGTTGGTCGTGATATTTTCATAGCGCATGCCGTTATGCCAATAAGTGAAGACACAAGTCAAAATCTCCCCGATATTGAACTTAAAGACTTAATGCTGGCGCTGAGTGATGTAATGGCGCGTGCAAAAACCTTTGAGCATCATCAAATTACTGCTGAAGTACTCTCAACCCGAGAGAGAATGAGTCAAATATTGCAGCAATTATCGCAAGCAAAGGCAGCGGTTGTATTTAATGCACTTTTTACCCCTGATGAAGGGCGAAGTGGTGTAGTAGTTAGTTTTATTGCCATGCTTGAGCTTATTAAAGAAGGGCTTGTTACCTGTTTGCAAGTAAACCCTGAAAGCTTAATTTATGTTAGCTTAAGCGAACAATCCACCCTATAAAACTATCTGTTTAATCCTCCATTTTTGCACAACTGACTTTAAATAACCTGAACTCTGGTTAAGAGACTTTCTACGTATTGAATCATGGTGATATTTAAGTTAATTTTCAGCGCAGTTAGCGCTGAAAATAGCTGCTCAAGATAGATTTATTATTCAAATTTCAGGCTAAATAACAAAGTTCTGTGCGTATACGCACGTAAAGTGTTTGTAAATGTTATTTTCATTTACTCCTATGCACTATATTGTAAGCACATAGCAATATAGGAAATTATACATGTTTAAAAACACGGCATCATCGTATGGACTTGTTGCCATTATTTTACATTGGCTCATGGCGCTAACTATTTTTGGTTTATTTGGTTTAGGCTTATATATGGTTGAGCTTACTTATTACGATAGTTGGTATAAAGGCTCACTCGATTTGCACAAAAGTATTGGCATAACATTGGTTGCTGTATTTTTGTTTAGAGTTTTATGGCGAGTTTTTTCAAATAAACCTAAGCCGTTAGGTGAAAACCAACAGATGAACCAATTAGCACACACCGCGCATATTGTTATGTATATTATTTTGGCTGTGATTGTTGTTGCTGGTTATTTAATTTCGACAGCAGATGGACGGGCAATAGAAGTATTTACACTATTTGATGTATCGGCAATTGATTTTTCATTTGAACATCAAGCCGATTTAGCCGGAAAAGTACATTACTACGGTGCATGTATTTTAATTGGGTTTGCAGTATTGCATGCACTTGGGGCATTAAAACATCACTTTATCGATAAAGATAAAACCTTAATTAGAATGATCAAACCATTAAAGGATGATTAAAATGAAAAAAATATTACTAAGTACAGCAGTATCTGCTGCAATGATGTTATCGGCAACGGCTGCTAATGCAGCCGACTATGTAATTGACACAAAAGGTGCTCATGCGTTTGTAAACTTTAAAATTAAACATTTAGGCTATAGCTGGTTACATGGTCGCTTTAATACTTTTGATGGTAAATTTAGTTACGACGCTAAAAACCCAGATGCTTCAAAAATTATGGTAAACATTGATACTACAAGCTTAGATTCTAACCATGCAGAGCGCGATAAGCATTTACGTGGTAAAGAGTTTTTAAATGTTGATAAGTTTCCTACTGCTAGCTTTAAAAGTACAAGCGTTAAATTTAACGACGAGGATTCGGGTAAAGTAACGGGTGATTTTACGCTTCATGGTGTAACCAAAACCATTACATTTGATATAGATAAAGTAGGCGAAGGTAAAGATCCTTGGGGTGGTTACCGTGTAGGTTTTGAGGGCGAAACCAGCCTTAAACTTGCTGATTATGGTATTGATTACAACTTAGGACCAGCATCTACTCACGTAGATATTGGCTTATTTATTGAAGGTATTCGCCAGTAATACACTAGCAAATATAAAATTAGATATGTAAACGCCACTTATGTGGCGTTTTTTGTTTGAGCTTCTAAAATTCTTTTTTCTAATAGTGGTCTTAAGTGTTTTGGTAACCATCTAAGAAGTACTTGGTTATATTGCTTAGTTTGTTTTATTTTTTTGAGTTGTTCGTTTAAAAGATTTATATCCTCTGCACCTTGAGCATTTTTGGTACAACCTATAAAACCATAGCTTAAATCGGGTGATTCGGTTAATGCGCGTTGCGTGAGGCTGTCATCAAAGTGCATCAGCTTTGCTAAATAATAATGCTCACTAGGGTAGCCCAATAAAATATCAATACGCTTCAAATTAAGCATGTATGTAAGGCTTGCTAAGCTATCGCGTGTGGGTCTAATGACTAACTCTATGTTAGGCGTAGTATTAATTAGCGTGTCTATCTCTTTACCGTAAGAGCGACTCATGGATACGCCAAGTGTTAGCTTTTTATCCTGTAGTAAATTTAGCAGCGAGATATTTTTATCATTGGGTATATCAAGTGCTTCTGCTAATTTTTTATGTAATGCAATCGAAGGAGAAAGACCCGTTGTTGAGCTTTCCTTTGTAAAATAAATATGATCTTCTCTAAAATCATTTTTATAAAGTGATAACGCACATGCATTATGGGATGTGTTTGATAGCTCTTGAATCACTTTGCCAGAAGGGATGATCATTCGATTAAAGGTAATATTGGGTAACTGTTTTTCTAGGAGAGTGATTATACTTTCGTCACGACCTTGTTTTTGGTATTTGCCATTTAAAATGTAATAGGGTGCAAAGTCGTGCGTTAACCAATTTATGGTTTTAGCATTACTTACTGAGCTTAAACAACAAAAGAGTAGAGGAGTTAAAAATACACGGAGCATTACAACAGCTGCCAGTAATTATTATTGTAAATCTATTGTAACCAACAAAGTGCTAAAAAGTAAAATGCCAGCAACGAGGCTGGCATAATATCTTATCAATAATTGCAATAATAAACGGCAATTAAAGTATTTGGTTAACTAGCTTTAAGCCATTTAACAAATTGGCGTGCATCACTCGCTTTTTGAAACAATGCATTTTTTAAACCTTGTGTATCACTAAAGATTACACGATGTTTGTTTACTGAAATAGACTGCACTGGATGTGCGATTTGGATCATAGACCCATTATATTTATAAGACATAATAAAACTCACTTTATTCTTGTTATTTATTCTGCGCTATTTTTTTATAGCAAAATGCAGTTAATAAATAAACGATGTTGTGTTTAGCTTCATTACAGTGTTGACGATCTTTATGACACTTTTGCGATGATAGTAAAATTCATCTCGGTATTTTTAAGGGGTTCTCGCCGTACAATAACTTAGCTTTCAAATATACGTTTTGCGGGGCTTACTGGATCAGGGTAAATGGTTAACCGCGGCGGTTTCTTCAAACCAGAGAGGGAAGGTAACTTAAATATATTGTGTGTGCAAGCTATTTATATAAAATAATTTATAATACTTTTTATCAACTGCTTACAAACGTGTTTTTAAATAGTAAAAGGATAAGTATGGATTACGTAATTGTCAGCGATATTTTTGGTTTAACACCCGCTTTAACACGGTTTAAAATGGGTGTTAGCAGTAATAGTATGCTTATAGATCCATACAACGGTAAGCTGCAAGTCATTGAAAGTGAAGCTAATCACTATGAAAAGTTTATAAAACACTGCGACCACGACAAATATACCGAAAAGGTTAAAGAATGCTTTAATGCACTTAAGAGTCCTACAACTTGTATTGCTTTTAGTGCAGGTGCAAGTGCAGCATGGCGTGCTCAGTTACGCACAGGCAATCCACATCTTAAAAAGCTCATAGGATTTTATCCATCACAATTACGTAATCATTTACAGCTAAATGCAAAAGTACCGTGTGAGTTCATTTTTCCAAATCATGAAGTACATTTTAATGTAGATGATGTTATAGCCAATTTGAGGCGTAAAGAATTGGTAGAGTGTAAAAAAGTAGAATACTTACATGGGTTTATGAATAAATATTCAGTAAATTTTAACGCGAATGCCTATAACTATTTTTGTAATTACTTAAAAAATAACGCTATAGCTGATTAAGTTGTGCTTTGGTAATATCAGGAAAATTTGTACGCGTGTTGTACTGTGTATAAAGTGAAGAAAACACACTGCTACTCGATAATCTATCGAGCTCTTTTATGAATGTTTTAGCGCTTGAACGCGCAGGTCTACAGCATGTTTGATATGTTTTTATAACTTCAGCCACTGTTTTCCCTTGTTTTTGAAGAGCTAGATCTGCTTCTACAAAGAAGGCTGCACCACTCCAATAAACACGCTGTTGAGCGCGTTGTCGCCACATATCGGCAGACAGTTTATTAAGTGGTTGTTGCTTTGTTTTTACTTGTTTGCGTGCACGTTCAAATCCGGCATTAAGTCGCTGTACAAATTGGGCTTGAGTTATAATACCGCTATCACGCATTATTTTATTTTGCATATAACTCGCAAAACCTTCGCTTAACCAAAACCCTGAGTAAGGCAATAGTGGCAGGTATAAATGCGATAATTCGTGGTAAAGCGTCCAATCTTTTGTAAATTCACTTAAACTTGCTTGTTGGTCTATATGTAACTCCAAACCATCGGGATCATTTCGTTTTACACTAGCCCAAGGCACAGGCTCAAGAGCAAAGTGTTTGGGCTTTAAATAAATAGGTAAAACACTTTGTTTTAAAGGACCAAGCGTATTTTTTGTTTTTTTAACACTTTGATTGATCCAAGTAGATACTGTTTTTTGACCATTATTGGTAAGTGAGTTTATGTTATGTATAACCACTTCAACTGCATTTATGTTACATGTAATAAATAGTGGCAATATCAATAATATCTTCATGTTATTTACTCTATTTTTAACTAATCACAAAGACTATACCAATAAAAGTTAAATATTAAATGATCGGAATTAAGCGTGTGATTAACGGGGATAATTGAGTTGTGGTTTAGCCGTTATGAATCTTTAACGCGATTAAATTACGTATAGGTTTCACTGTTTTTTGCTAAAAAATAGGGTGGTTAAATTTAAAATCAGTAAAAATTCAACAATTGCATTATTTAGTTATCTAATCAGTTTATAATGTTGGCGCTATGTTAATTAATAAAAGGAAAGTCCGTGAAATTATCTGTTTGTATTATTTGTAAAAATGAAGAAAGTACACTTGAACGATGCTTGGAGTCGGTAAAGTGGGCTGATGAAATTATTGTACTTGATTCAGGTAGTACAGATGAAACATTGGCAATAGCTAAAAAATACACAGATAAAGTATTCGTTCGTGCCGACTGGGAAGGATTTGGTGAGCAACGCCAAAGAGCAGAAGCTTTAGCAAGTAACGACTGGATTTTTGCAATTGATTGTGACGAAGTCGTTAGTGATGAATTAGGTGCTGAAATACGAGATAACCTTGCTAAATGTAAAGAAAAAGACGTACTAGTACTTAATAGATTAACGCACTTTTGTGGTCAATTTATTCGTCATAGTGGATGGTACCCAAGCCGTATTTCTCGTATCTACAATAAAAACACAACGAGTTACAATAATAATTTGGTACACGAATCGGTAGTGGTTAAAGGCTGTAACTTGATTAACTTAAAGGCAGATTTATTGCACTTTCAATACGAAGATATTTTTGCATATATAAATAAAAGAAATAACTATGCCAATATTGGTGCAGACCAAATGATTAGGAAAGGCAAAAAATCATCCATATTAAAAGCAATAAGCTCAGCAACATTTGCTTTTATTCGTCATTACTTTTTACGACTTGGCTTTTTAGATGGAAGAGCTGGTTTTGTAATTGCAGTAATACAAAGCCAATACAGTTTTAATAAATATTTATTTGCTACTTATAGATAAAAATAAAAGCTCTATATTTTTTAAACTGATAGTAACTATAAAAAAGTGAATACAGACACACCAAACTGATCATGCTTTAATAATATTAATAAAGCTTTGTAGGTGTTAGCAATGCAGTACCAACATATAAATGTACCAGAGCAAGGTCAAAATATAACAATAGATGAGCGCGGGGACTGGCAAATCCCTCTCGAACCTATAATTGCTTATATTGACGGCGATGGTGTGGGTTTAGATGTTATGCCAGTAATGCGTAATGTGGTTAATCGTGCTGTTGAACACTGTTATAAAACGGCGCGAAAAATTCATTGGATGCAAGTTTACAACGGCGAACAAGCAGCTAAATTATATGACGGTGATTGGTTCCCGCAAGAAACAATTAACGCGGTACGTACTTGTAAAATAGCCATAAAAGGGCCACTAACAACTCCGCTTGGTGGTGGCTTTCGCTCACTTAATGTTGCGCTTAGACAAGAAATGGATTTGTTTGTAAATATGCGCACCATTAAAGGCTTTAGTGCGCTTCCTTCTCCTTTAAAAAATCCTTTTTTAACTAACATAACGGTGCTTCGCGATAGTAGCGAAGATGTTTATTCAGGTATTGAATGGCAAGCGGGCAGCATTGAAAGTGAAAAAATGCTCGACTTTTTATGTGAAGAAATGGGTGTAACGCGCTTGAGATTTACACAAGAGTGCGGCATTGGCATTAAAAACATTTCAAAAGAAGGTTCTGAGCGATTAGTACGTTATGCAATAAACTACGCACTTAAAAATAACAGCGATTCACTGACTATTGTGCACAAAGGAAATGTACTTAAATTTACCGATGGTGCATTTAAACGTTGGGGGTTCGCACTTGCTAAAAAAGAATTTAAAGCTATAAATCATCAAAATGGTCGTTGGCTACTAATAGAGCGATCAGATCAAGAACCATTAATTATTAAAGAAGTAATAGCCGATAACATGCTTCAGCAATGTTTAATGCATCCAGAACAGTTTGATGTAGTAGCCACTACTAATCAAAATGGCGACTTTTTAGCTGATATGCTTAGCGCGCAAGTGGGTGGAGTTGGCATAATGCCCGCTGCAAATTTAAATAACGAAGTGGCATTTTTTGAACCAACACATGGCACGTTTGAACGTATAGCGGGACAAAATAAAGCCAATCCGAGCAGCAGTATTTTAAGTGCAGTGTTAATGCTTAAATTTATGAAGTGGGATAAAGCCGCAATATTGATTGAAAACGCATTAGAAAAAACCTTCGCAAGTTCCCAAGTAACTTTTGATTTAGCACCTAATAAAGATGATTCTAATAATTCAATATCTAATAACTCGATAACCCTAAGTTGCACAGACTTTGCACAAAAGGTTATCGAGCATTTTTAAACACCCCCATTTTTAAGCTGCTGATGCATTAGCAATCTGCACTGTGTGCATACAAGGGCGATTAGTTAATTGTGCAGCGCGATGATAAATGGCATGTGCATTTGGCTCATCACAGTGTGTACCGCTTAGTGTATCCATTAATGCTACAACAATAATGGCAGGTACTTGGCAGCAGTATTCATCAAGCACGGCTTCTGTTGTTTGTGCGTTCATATGGCAATGTGGATGATTTTTTTGTTGATACGCATTTAATAGCGTGTCTACTTCAAGAGTATCACTTGGTTGATGCTTATTTTTACGACAAGTACACCCAAATTCATCAACTAACGTAGCTAAAGCTTGGTAAATCTCAGTCGTTTTTAAAGTCGCTTTAGTACATAACTGCTCTTTAATGAATTGATGTAAATTAGCATCAATGAATAATCCGTCTTGGTGTGTGAAGATAGCGGTAGTTGGCATAATAATTACTCTTAGTTTGTTGGCTTAACTTCACTCTAGCGCTAAGTGTATTATTAATGAAATTGTTGTTTTCAATAACTGATATTGATTTTATCAATACTGTAGCTGGATGCTTCTTTTTAAGGTTGTTATTTATAATGTTTAATTACTTTATTTGGTGCAAAACGGCTTTTAATGCACAAAAATAGCGCGTAAATATCATTTTTAAAATTACATTAAATCAACTAACTACTTGTTTTTAAATAGCTATAATTTAATTTTTTGTAATGGCACCAACTTTGCAAATTAACATACAGTAAGGTTTCTCCCCTTGCTAAGACCAATATGATTCCAGACGAAGACGTCTACACATTTACTTTAAAAAAGTAAGGTGTAGGCGTTTTTTTTTGCTTGCAATATATTGCTGCAAATGGAAATTAAAATAGCACTACCAAAATAAAGGTAAAAAAATGGCTTATTTAATCCCTACCGAATTTGTAACTAAAATGGTGGACTCTGGTGAGTCTAAAATTTATATGTCAACGCGCGATACGTTAATTCGTGCATTTATGGCTGGCGCTATTTTAGCGTTAGCTGCAGTGTTTGCAATTACCGTTAGCATTGCCACTGGCTCACATTTAGTGGGCTCGATGTTGTTTCCCGTTGGTTTTATTATGTTGTACTTAATGGGTTTTGATTTACTGACGGGTGTATTTGTACTTACGCCACTAGCATGGCTTGCAAAGCGACCAGGCGTTACGTGGTCGCAAATATTACCGCATTGGGGCAAAGTGTTTTTGGGTAATTTTTTAGGGGCGCTAACGGTTGCTTTTATGATGTCGTTTATTTTTACTTATGGGTACAACATAGATGGCGGTGCAATTGCTAAAAAAGTTGCTGCAATAGGCGAGGCGCGTACTTTGGGCTATGCCGAATTTGGAACAGCAGGTTGGTTAACTATATTTATTAGAGGCATGTTATGCAACTGGATGGTGTCGCTTGGGGTTGTTGGCGCAATGATTTCAACAAATGTAAGCGGTAAAGTAATTGCCATGTGGATGCCGGTTATGTTGTTCTTTTTTATGGGCTTTGAGCACTCAGTAGTGAATATGTTTTTATTCCCGTTTGCGCTTATTATGGGCGGTGAATTTTCGGTAATGGATTACTTAATTTGGAACGAAATTCCAACCGTATTAGGTAACTTAGTCGGTGGCTTGGCGTTTACTGGTTTAACGTTATACACCACGCACTACAAAACAGCGCCAAAGCGTCATATTCAAACGCAGCATACGAGTTAATAACCGATGACTGCCTTAACACTCAATACTGGGTATTTTACAACACAAGGTTGTAAAAGTATAAATCAAGACTTTGTTTTGTCCCGAGTGCCAATATTAGATGAGCTTAACCTTAAAGGTGCCGTGTTTGCTATTAGCGACGGGGTAGGTAGCAGTTTAGTTAGCCAAGTAGCGAGTGAAAGTGCGGTTAAGCGCTTTATTAACGATTATTATTGTACATCACCAGCATGGTCCGTTGAGCATGCTGGTGGTCAAGTATTTAAAAGTGTAAATGCCCATTTATATTGTAAAAATCAGCACAGCCCTTATAAGTACAATCTTGAAAAAGGTTATGTATGTACTTTTTCAGCGCTTATTTTGCAAAACCAATGCGCTCATATTTTTCATGTGGGTGATTCACGTATTTATCGCCTTCGTAATAACCAACTTACATTGTTAACAACTGATCATAATATACAAGCCAATGGTCAAACGGTATTAAGCCAAGCGCTCGGAATAACGCCACATTTTAAGTTCGACTACCTTTGTGAGCCATTAATCGTTGGTGATGTGTTTTTATTGATGACCGACGGCATATTTAACTTTTTGACTGAAGAGCGTATTTTAGCGTTATTAAACTATCAAAAAAATGACTTAAACACGCAAGCTAAAATAGTTGTCGATGAAGCAGTTAATGCTGGTAGTAACGACAACCTAACCATGCAGGTTATTGTAATAAATCAGCTCGCGAAAGCACAAATAAATAAACTGGATGAATTAAGTATTCCACCTATTTTAAAAGAAGGTGATTTATTTGAAAGCAATAAACTTGGCTCTATTCAAGAAGGCGTTTATGGATCTCAAGGGTATAAAATAAGGCGTGTTATTCATTCATCGAATCGAAGCCACGTTTATTTAGCGCTCGACTTAAAAACTGCCGACTTTGTCATAATTAAAGCGCCGTCAGTAGAGCTAACAAATAACGCCGCACAGTTAAATAGGTTATTAACTGAGGAGTGGGTGCTTAACAAAGTAAATCATAAAGTAAACAATCAGCACATAGTTAAAGCAGTGCCACCGCATAGTGCGCGTAATTTTTATTATACAGTTACCGAATATATAGAAGGGCAGACTTTAGCCCAGTTTTTATTAGACAATCCAACTCCTAACCTTGAAAAAATACGCGATATTACAGAACAAATAGCGAAAGGATTAACAGCGCTACATAAAGTTGATATTTTACATCAAGACATTCGACCTGAAAATATTTTAATAGATAGTAGTGGCTTAGTGACTATTATCGATTTAGGTTCAGCCAAAATAATGGGCGTAACCGATGGCAATGGCGATGAAATACTTGGCACTGCAATGTACACGGCACCTGAATATTTGGTGGGATCGGGGGCGAGTGAGCGATCCGATTTATACTCACTCGCAGTGCTTACTTATTATATGTTAAGCGGGCGATATCCATATGGTACAAAAGCCGCCAAAGCGCATAACATAGCCGCGCAAAGTAAGTTAAGTTATATAAGCGTAATTGATACAAAACGCGATATACCCTTGTGGTTAGACGCTACGCTTAAAAAAGCATTGCAGCCAAACCCAGCTTATCGGTACCAGGTAATGTCGGAGTTTATTTACGATTTACGCCACCCTAATAACAGTTTGTTAGGCACTGGTAGCATTGCGTGGGCGGAGAAAAACCCAGTGGTATTTTGGCGTAGCTTATCGTTGTTATTAGCAATATCACTTGTTATAAGTTGGCTGGTTTTTATTTCAAAGTAATTAAACATAGCAATTTTAGACGTATTTATGATCACTGGGTAATAAGGCACTTATAGCATTAAAGCTTAATAAAATAGGGAATTGCTACCAAAATAGTGCCCACAATAAGCAACATAGATACGGTCGTCACAAAGTAAGGAAACACTAACAACGACAAGCCTATACACAATGGCACAACGGCTTTTTTCCTTCGTCCATAAGTTAGGTAGCCAATGCCTATGCCACCAAACAAAACACTCCACGCAATAATTGATGATGAATCCATTTAGTTTTCTCCGTTAAAATTAGTTACGTCAGTACAGCTTTTAGCTCAGCTAAAGCGCTATCAGTATTTTTGTGTGCTAACTAGCGCGCACAAGGTAAGTGTTCAAAGCAAAATATTCAAGCCCGATAAATCTAAACCAGCTTTCACAAGCGCCATCAACTTTATTCTCTTCTATTTTGGGTTGAGTTCATTCAAAAACATCCCCATTAAGCTTTATAATAAACTCCGCAATATCATAAGTAGGCTTATCTTTTTTTTGCAAAAAGCGCATTCATCTGTGTAGGTCGCTTCAACGAGTGAGTTATATGAAACTAGATCAAATTTAATCTCACATTAAATGTCTTTCAAAGTAACTATTTAAGTTAAATTATACTGTTAAAGCTCATTTATTACAGCTGTTTACTTTTAAATCGATAAAATTCAATTAATAAAATACACGCCCAACCTATTCCATAAGCAAGAATATCTAACCAATCAAATGTAGAACCTATTATTATACGCGCCGCTTTAATGTGTTGAAGACCAAGAAGGGTTACTAAATTAAAAAACTGTGCAACTTCAATCATGCAAGCAAACAAGAGCACGGAGTTGGCCAACGTAGAGTTTTTAATTTTAATAAACGACTTAGCAAAAAGGTACAACCAGCCAACAACCAATACATCGCCAAGAAACGGGCGTACAAATTGATCATTAACAAAAAGTGCAATGTATATAAGTGAACCAAGAAAAAGCAGACTTAATAAAAAACTTTTTATGTTAAATTTTAACAATTTGAACCCTTGTTTTTAATATATTAAATAATGCTGAAATAGACATCCCACACACTTTATATAAAAATGTGGTTGTTATCAAAATTAGCAATGTTCCTCTATGCAAAATTCTTTGTATTAGATATTGATGAAGATGAATAATTAGTCATCACAAGATATAAAAGTTGGTTAGGTTTTATGAAATTTTAAAATAGTTTATTGGTTAACAAGCGTAATATCTGACAGTAATTTAGTACCCTTTTTTTATCTTATTTATGCAGGTATGATACTTTTATAGAGTGTATTAAGTAGTACCGTATATTTTTAAACTTAATTTCTGAGAAACTAAATGAATAAAAAATTGTCTTTCAATAATGGTGAAATTAGTGATAACTACGCAAGTATTTTAGTTTCACATTTTGATTGCAGCCAAGTAACCACTTTGCTTGAATATAAAGGTTACAAACTTGTTGTAGATTCTTGTGTTGATATTTCACTACCTGATGAAACTGTATTATCAGGACCTGAAGTTTTAAAATTAGTTGAAAATAAAAGCCTCTCGTTAAATGAACTCATTGCATTTTTAGCTGGTGAAGAATCAGAGAAAACAGATGAGATTTATGAGTTTGAAGCGTGTGCCTGGTTTGAGTGGCGAAGTGGTAATGGTGACTGGGCAAGTGAGCCGTTTGACACCATGTATGAATCACTAGATGATAATATTAAAAAACTCAGCGAGCTTCTTGAAGAGGAAGGGCTGGAGTTAGAACACATTGATTAGCAGTTACATATTTTAAAAGGGATTCGTTTTGGGAATACTCGTTATAGGTAGTAATACAAACATTACTCAACCAAGCTTTACAATAAAACATACAATTAATGACTCGGTTGATATTTCAGTTTTTTGTTTAGGTGAAAATGGCAAAGTACATAATGACGATGGTATGGTTTTTTACGGAGCGCCTAAAAGTCCTTGCGGCACCATTAATATACAATCTAAAGCAATTTTAATCGATCTTGAAAATGTACCTTCTAACATAGAAAAGTTCTCTATAACTGCCACAGTCGATAATGACACCTTTGCATCTCAATCAAATATTTCTTTTACTGGTCCTGATTTTGAATGCCAATTTGATACCGATGGGCGTTCTGAATCTGCACTTATTTTATTAGAAATTTATAAACGAAATAATAGTTGGAAGGTCAAGTTTGTTGGTCAAGGTTTCAATGGCGGTCTAAAGCCATTAGCTGAACATTATGGTGTAGATATAGCTGATGAACCAGTAGTTAAACCATCATCACCTAAGCCAGCACCTGTAACTACGCCTGCACCAACAGTAAATTTGAGTAAAATTAGTTTAACTAAAAGCTCTCCTAAAGTTGATCTCATTAAAAAGGCTGGTTCGTTAGGTCTAATAAAAGTTAATTTAAACTGGGAAAAGGGCAAAAGCAGCTTTTTTAGCTCAGGAATAGATCTTGATCTTGGTGCATTTATAGAGCTCAAAAACGGTGACAAGAGCATAGTGCAAGCTTTAGGTAATCGTTTTGAATATAGCCCTTATATTAAGTTATTAGCTGATGACAGAACGGGTGATAGCTCAAATGGTGAATGGATACACATTGATGGTAATAATATTAATAATGTAAAACGTATTATTATTTTTACTTTTATTTATTCCGGCAGTCCAAATTGGGACAAAGCAAATGCAGTAGTAACGTTGCATGTACCAGATATGCCGCCTATCGAAACTCAGCTAAATGAAACCTCAAGTAATACAGGGTTTTGTGCAATTGCAGAGCTAACCGTAAAAAACAATACTGTTGCGGTAGAAAGACTTAATCGCTTTTTTAAAGGTCATGCAGATTGTGATAAAGCATATGGATGGGGCTTTAAATGGAGCGCAGGAAGTAAATAACGAACCTTAAAATGAGAAGAGCTGATGCCTGTAGGCTCAGAGATGTTACTGTATTACACTCTTATAGTGAAATAGCTAAAAACATATTAGATTTTGAATTCATTATTATGAGTTTTTTCATTGCATTTTAAAGGTATAAAGGCAATAAATATGAGACTAAGAAGTCTTATTATCTTGCTCTTGTTTAGATAGTTCATTATGGTATTATTTTTTTAAGTCGATACATTAAACTTGTATCGTAAGTGTTTTATTTTTATTCGTTTACATAAATTATAAAGGAGTTTTTAAAATGGCAGTATCTTTACAAAAAGGTGGTAATGTTTCTCTAGAGAAAGTTGCTCCAGGGATGACAAATTGTTTATTAGGTTTAGGTTGGGATTCTCGTGCTACAGACGGCGCTGATTTTGACTTAGATGCATCAGTATTTATGTTAAATGCTGAAGGCAAAGTTAAAGCTGATAACGGCTTTATCTTTTTTAATAATTTAGTTTCTGAATGTAAATCAGTAGAACATACTGGCGACAACTTAACGGGTGAAGGCGAAGGCGATGATGAATCTATCAAAGTTAGCCTTAAAGATATCCCAGCAGACATTACTAAAATAGTAGTTGCTGTAACTATTCATGATGCTGAATCAAGAAAACAAAATTTTGGTCAAGTATCAAACGCATTTATTCGTATTGTTAATGCTTCATCAAGTGAAGAAGTTGCACGTTATGACCTATCTGAAGATTACTCAATCGAAACAGCATTGATCTTCGGTGAGTTATATCGCCATAACGGTGAATGGAAATTTAAAGCGATTGGTCAGGGTTTTGAAGGTGGTCTTGCACCTTTAGCTCGTCAATACGGCGTTTCTGTTTAATACCGAATATAAATAGTTAACCAATAAATCAGTTGAAATTAATTATAGTTTCAACTGATTTTTTTTAATATAAAGGATTTAAAATGGCAATTTCATTACAAAAAGGTCAGAAAATCAGCCTTGAAAAGTCTAATGGTTCTAGCTTAACAAACATCTGTGTAGGCGTTAACTGGGGAGCTATTGAGAAAAAAGGCTTCTTTGGTAAAAAAATGGTTGCAGTAGATTTAGACGCAAGTTGTGCTGTGTTTGATGCTGACAAAAAGCTATTAGACATTGTATATTTCGGAAAATTAAACTCGACAGGTATTCAGCACTCTGGCGACGATTTAACCGGTGATACTGATGGCGATGATGGACTAGATAACGAAGTAATTAACGTTAACTTGAGCCAGTTACCAGCTAATGCAGAACAAATTGTATTTGTACTTAACTCGTTCAGTGGCGATGACTTTAAAACAATTCCTTTTGCGTCAATTCGTTTATACGAAGGCACACCTAGTCGCGTTGATTCGATTCATGCAGTATACGATATTGCGAACGATCCTAAGTTTGCGGGTTCTGTTTCTATGATTTTAGGTAAATTATATAAGCATAATGGCAACTGGAAATTTTCTGCGATTGGTGAAACAACAAGTGATAAAAAGCTTGAGCAAACAATCAAAACAGCAGAAAGCAGCTACCTGTAAAGTATTTATAGATATTAAAGGAGTAATTAATGGCAATATCCTTACAAAAGGGTGCAAATGTATCACTTGAAAAAATTGCACCTGGTATCAGTAAGTGTTTAGTCGGGCTCGGTTGGGATTCACGATCATCAGATGGCGCTGATTTTGATTTAGACGCATCAGCGTTTATGTTAAATGAAGCTGGAAAAATTATATCTGATCAACACTTTATTTTTTATGGTGCGTTAACTTCACCTTGCTTATCAATAGAGCATACTGGAGATAATTTAACAGGGGACGGAGATGGAGATGATGAGTCAATTAAAATTGATTTATCAATCGTGCCTAGTAACGTTCATAAAATTGTAATTGGTGTAACCATTCATGATGCAAATGCCAGATCTCAAAACTTTGGACAAGTATCGAATGCATTTATACGTGTTGTTGATGAAAAGTCAGGCGAAGAAATAATTCGTTATGATTTATCAGAAGATTATTCAACCGAAACAGCCATTATTTTTGGCGAGCTTTACAGACATAACAATGAGTGGAAGTTTAGAGCGGTAGGTCAAGGGTACGCAGGTGGTCTGCATGCTATGGCTGTTAATTATGGCGTTAATATTGCCTAGTCGGAGAAAGACGTGTTAGATACAATATTACCATTTATATATATTATTTTGTCGTGTTACTTACTTAAGTTTGCGTGCGACACATTTGAGCAGGCTGCAGGGTATTTAGGTCGTAACTTCCCGCCAGGGGTTAAAGGTGCAACAGTAAATGCTATTGGTTCTAGCATGCCGGAAATGTGTGTTGTAATCGCTTGTTTATTTTGGTTTAACGACCCATCTCTCGTTATGGTTGCTTTAGGTGTTACAGCGGGTTCTGCTATCTTTAATGGTTGTGTTATACCTGCTTTGTCTATCATTATGGCTAAAGATGGAAATGGTAAATCGGTAGAGTATATTGAACTTAATAAACGTGTACTTTTACGTGATGTTTTTTGGGTTTTAATCGCAGAAATTACGTTAATTGTTTGCCTTGGTTTTAATAGTTTTACAATTTGGATGGCTGTAATATTAAATGTAATTTATTTTTTATATGCGGTTCATTTATATTTTGATGCTAAAAATCATGTAAGCGGCGACGATGAAGAAGAATATGAGTATGAAGAGATTGAAGACAAAGGTGTTATCGCGAATATCTTTACCTTTAACTTTAACGCGTTATTTTTCTCAAATCGTACCTTTACGGCAACAAGTGCTGTAGTTGTTATATCATTAGCTATTGCAGTTATTTCGGGTGCTTCTCACATACTTGTTGAAGGTGTTTTAGGCAGCGCAACAGTATTAGGTGTACCTCAATTTTTTGCTGGTTTAGTTTTTGGTGCTGCTGCATCGTCTGTACCAGACTTAATTTTATCAATTAAAGATGCTCAAAAAGGCGAATACGAAGATGCAGTTGCTAATCCATTAGCATCTAACACTTTTGATACGACCATTGCATTTGCACTCCCATTATTAGCTTGGTTTATAATTAATGGTGTGGATTCTTTACCACTTGTACAAGATGCCAACTTAACAATATTACGTTGGTCAATTGTTGGGGTAACGGCTGCAGTTGCTGCGAGCTTATTATTTAATTATAAAAAAGTGACAAAAACCATAGCGTATTTTTTACTTGCTATGTTTGCTGTTTGGGCAGCGAGTATGTACTTCGTTATTCAATAGGTATTTAATTAGTCTCAAGCGCTATAAGCTTGATATTATTAAACGTTATGGGCTTAAATATTAAGCCCATTTATAATTGTGGTGTATGAATTTTGGGTTTATAAATTTATTATTTATTTATATACTCCTCGTCTTGGCACTTCAAATATCTAAACTATTGCCTTGTTACAGCGCCTTTTTACAATTGCTATTATTGACCGCTTATTTAGTGCACTAGATATAGCATTAGTAATATTTATATAATTGAAGTGGCTTGTAAAAAGCGGCACACATTAATTTAAACACACACAATTGACTTATAAATGTATTAAAAAATTTTCAGTTAAACAGGAGCGTAATAGCAACTGGGATTTTTATAAGCATACAGAAAATATAACTGGAAAATATGAAACATATCTACGACATTAAAGCCGGCACACTCTCGTTAAAAACGGCTGAAGAAAGAACAACATTAGATCGTATTTTGACATTTGCTTGTCGAGAAAATCCTAAACGCCATTTTATTTTAGTAAATAAATTAATAGGACGTTACACCCCAACAGCTCCTAAAGTAATGAGACAAACTTACAACCAATTAGCCGAAAAAATAGGCGAAGGGTCTCAAACCTACGTTGTAAGTTTTGCTGAAGCGGCAACCGGTTTAGGTGCAGGTGTTGCTGACAGTTTGGCTCACACCCAAAATGATGATGTTTATTTTCAACATACTACAAGGCATAAACTAGATGAAAAACTATGGTTTACTGTAGATGAAGAACATAGCCACGCAGTTAATCACATGTTTTACCAACCAAGTGAAAATTTATTAAACTCTATAATTAAATCTAAACGACTTGTTATAGTTGATGATGAAATTACCACTGGGCGCACTATTAAGGTTTTGCTTTTAAAAATACTTCCTTACTTACCCGATTTAGAAGAAATAGTAGTTACGTCAATCGTTGATTTAATGGGCGAAAAAAACTATTTACATGACTTAAATTTGGATATTCCAATTCGTTATGTCTCCTTACTCAAAGCTAATATTAGTTTAGATAAAGACCCTGATTTTAATCCTCAGCTCCCTGATAAAGTAAATTCTAAGCTCTCTAATGCGGCCTCAGCAAATGATACCGGCAGGTGTGGTTTATTAATGCCTTACAAAGAAAAAATAAAGAGCATTAATACATCTCAAAGTACGGTAGTTATTGCCGATGGAGAACATCAATATATTCCATTTTTATTAGCCGAAAGACTTGAAAATAAAGGGGTGGAAGTGGTTTTTCAATCTATTAATCGGTCGCCAATATTACTGTGCGATACAATCGTTAATAAGCATAGAATTACTACAGTAGAAAACGACACTGAACATTATTTATATAATTTTTTCCCTGAAAACAAATCAATATTTGTAGTGAGTGAAAAAAATTATGAAGGGCTACTATTTACTGATGGGGTTAAATACCACGAATGGAAATGCTAGCACAGCACACCTCAAGGCTGTTTGTGTTTACCGATTTAGACGACACATTGTTTAAAAGCCTAAAAAATACAAAAAGTGATTTATCTTTTGTAGCAACAACAAACAACCAAGGTGAGCCTCAAGGGTATTCTTCGTTACAGCAACAAAAATTGCTTAATATTTTTGAAGCCGCAGGTGGCGTATTTATACCAGTGACAGGCAGAAGAACAGATTCGTTTTTAAATTGCAGCTTACCTGCTATTAAAAATACACCGTATGCTGTGGTATCGCATGGCGCCGTTATATTAGATCAAAATCATGCATTGCTAGAGCAATGGCACGCATTTATTAACGCAGAGTTTAACTTAGCATTATTGCAAAGCGAGTTAGTAAAAACGTTTGATCATCTACATAATCATTTTACAGCATTAGACAGTTCAGTGCGGGTAAGGCTTATTGTTGATCAAGGCATTACAGCTTATGTGTGTGTTAAAGTATCGAGAAGTGATTACAGCGAAAATAAAGCCAAAGAGGTTGATTCGTATTTAAAAAGCATACTTCCAAATGACATGTTATTGCACAGCAATGGACGTAATTTTGCGATATTACCACCTTATGCAAGAAAAGAAATTGCGGTTAAGTTTATTAAAGATAAATTGAAGATAGGAGAGCATGATACGGTGTTTAGTATTGGCGACAGTAATAGTGATTTACCTTTTATGAAAGAGTCTGATTTTTTAATTGCTCCCAACGGTTCGCAAATTTTAGACAAGGAGCAATATCAATGAAAACACCATTAATGGGTAGTTATCCAGAACATGATTGCTTGTTCTTATTAAAGAAAATAAAACCAGAATTTCATTCTATCGAAGATAAAGAACGCTTAATTCAAACAGGACAATTACATTACTCTCAAATGGTTAGCCAAGAAAGTAAGCCAACCCCTGAATATGAAAAATTATTTCATGATTTAACAGCAAAATATAAACACAAATTAGCTGAAGAAATTCTTAATCTATCGTGCCTCATTTCCAATAATGTTAAGCAAGATGTGTGTATTGTTTCTTTAGTTAGAGCGGGTACACCTATTGGCGTGCTTGTTAATAAAGGTATAAACAACTACTCACAATATAACTCAACGCACTACTCAATTAGCATTGTTCGCGATAAAGGTATTGATGTTAATGCTTTAGATTATCTTATTTTTGATTTAAAAATACCTCCTCAAAGCATTGTATTTATTGATGGTTGGACTGCCAAAGGTGTTATTACTAAAGAGCTTAAAAAAGCGATTGAAGATTATAATGCTAGCCGTAAAGTTAATATAAGCAACACGTTATATGTTGTATCCGACATAGGTGGAACCGCTGACTACAGCGTTACTTTTGAGGACTATGCAATACCCAGTGCGTTAATGAACTCAACAGTAAGTGGTTTAATTAGTCGCTCAGTTATTAATGATCAGATTAAAAAAGATGATTTTCATGGCTGTATTTCGTATGAGCACTTAGCTCAATATGATTATTCAAATTGGTTTGTTTCTGAAATTTCCAATTGCTTTAAAGCGGTATATTATAAACTAGCAGCCGTGCCAGATGAGCAACAAAGAGAAGCGCGTAATCAGCTAACTCAAAATTATATTCGCTTATTAATGAACAAATTTAGCGTGACCGATATAAACAGAATTAAACCCGGTATAGCAGAAGCAACACGAGTAATGTTACGCAGAGTACCTGACCTTTTGATTGTAAATGATGCGAGTAACCCAAATACCGCGCATTTAATTACAATAGCCAACGAAAAGGGTATTGAGATCTGTGTATTACCCGAAATGCCATTTGGTGCGTGTGCACTTATAAAAGATGTAGATTAGTTATGAAAAAAATAGCAGTATTTGATTTTGATGAAACATTGGTTAAAGAAAACTCTTTGAGTTTTTTGTTCAAGTATTTTTTAGGTAGAAGACCTCTTTTTAGTTATCTTTTACCAATATTTACTAAACAAAAAGTATCCAGAAAAACAATAAAAAACTCAATTAAGCAGCATTTTTACATGCTTTCTTTAAATAATAAAAGCAACGAACTGGTATTTGAAGCGGGTGTAAACACAGCCGAAAAATTAACCCCTATTAAGCCAGTGCTAGAGCGAATGATGGATTTGCATGCTCAAGGGGTAGAAATTTGGATTATTACCGCTTCGCCCCAATACTTTATTGAAGGCATAGTTAATAAACTACAATGGCCCGTTGAAAGAGTAATTGGTACATTATTGAAAGAAGATGATAATGTACTAAATGGGTTAATTGGTACAGAGTGTCAAATTGAAGAAAAAGTAGCGCGATTTAACTCGTTAATTGCGAGCGAAAAGTTAACGTGCTCAGTTGAAGAGGCATACGGTAATTTACCCGTAGATATACCCATGTTAGAGCTCGCTGAAAAAAAGTTTTATGTTAAAAAAGGGCAATTAAGTCCGTTTATAAACAATTAATGGAGAATAGTATGAGTTTTTGGAATAACGTTAAAGAAAAAATAAGCGATGCAAACGACAGTTTACAAAAAAACATCGGACAATTTAAAAACAAAAAATTTGCAGATGCTTCAATGGCTATATGTGCTTTAGTTGCAGCGGCTGATGGCGATATTGATGCAGACGAGCGTAAAAAAACGGCTGGCTTTATTGTGTCTAACGAGTCTTTAAAGGTTTTTTCTGCTTCTGATTTAAAAGAGAAGTTTGACTTTTATTGCAACAAATTAGAAGCCGATTACGACTTCGGTAAAATAGAAGCAATTCAAGCGTTAAGCGCTTTAAAAGGTAAGCAAGACCAAGCACGAGCGTGTATTCAGTTAGGTATTGTTATTGGCGGTGCTGACGGTGATTTTGACGCAGACGAAAAACGTGCAATTAAAGAAGCGTGTAATGCGGTAGGTATTGCACCATCTGAGTTTGATTTATAAATCAGTTACAAAATTAATGTGTAGAGAAGGTAGTAAACAAATATGCTAACAAATTAATAATGACAACTATCACTTTGTGTTATTAGTTTATGTTTAACTGCTTTATCTACGCATGAGTTTTCGTTAATTATCTATTAAGGAACTCATTATGAGGCGTTTACCAGTATACCTATTATTAGACACATCTGGCTCAATGTATGGAGAGCCAATTGAATCAGTAAAAAATGGTTTAGAAACCTTACTCTCATCACTTCGCCAAGACCCTTATGCGCTTGAAACTGCCTTTTTATCAATAATTGAATTTAACACTAAAGCCGTTCAGTCTGTGCCTCTTACTGATTTAATGTCGTTTCAATCACCCGATTTAACGCCTTCAGGCACCACATCGCTTGGTGCTGCACTTACTTTACTTGCTAATAAAGTGAATGAAGAAGTTAAAACAACAACGCTTGACGAAAAAGGCGATTGGCGACCACTCGTTTTTGTATTTAGTGATGGTGGTGCAACCGACGATTTTCAAAAAGGTATCGATGATTTAAAAGCAACAAAAATGGGTATTATAGTCGCTTGCGCTGCTGGTCATCATGCAAAAATAGATGAGCTTACAAGAATAACTGAAAATGTTGTGCATCTTGAAAATGCAGACTCTAAAGCAATTTCAGCCTTTTTTGAGTGGGTATCTGCAAGTATTTCAACAAACTCTCAAAAAGTAGAAAATGGCGAATCAGAAGCGTCTCAACTATCGGATCTTCCGCCGCCACCACCTGAAATTAACTTAGTTGATTTAACCAAAAAATAGGAGTCAGTAATGAGTCGACGTTTACCTGTATACCTCTTAATTGATAGCTCTGGTTCTATGCAAGGCGAGCCTATTCATGCTGTTAACGTAGGTATTAGTTCAATGCTAACCGCGTTAAGACAAGACCCTTACGCGCTTGAATCTGTGTATTTATCGTTAATTACATTTGATCGTGAAGTGAAAGAAATTTTACCTTTAACACCGCTCGAAAGTGCGCAATTTTCAGAGATTGAATTACCTAGATCGGGTGCTACTCACATGGGAGAAGCTCTTGAATTTGTTGTTGATAAAGTAGCAAAAAATGTAATTAAATCCTCAGATGATACTAAAGGCGACTTTAGACCCATGCTGTTTATTATGACCGATGGCTCACCATCAGATTTAATGGTGTTTAAAGAAAGCCTACCAAAAGTTAAGGCAAGTAATTTTGCTGAAATAATTGCGTGTGCTGCGGGTCCTAAAGCAAAACCTGAATTTTTAAAGCAATTAACAAGTAATGTTGTTGTGTTAGACAATATGGAAAGTTCGGCATTTTCACAATTTTTTAAATGGGTAAGTGATTCTATTGCAGCCGGCTCAATGAGCTCAGGTGTAGATGGACCACTGGAGAACTCGCTACCCCCTCCACCGCCGGAGTTTCAAATCGTATTATAAGGAAATAGCATGCGCAGATTACCGATATTTTTTGTAATAGATGTATCAGAGTCAATGACTGGAGAGCCAATTGAATTGATGGAAAAAGGAATCGAAAATATCGTTTCTTCTTTGCGTCAAGATCCTCATTCATTAGAAACTGTTTTTATTAGCGTTATAGCATTTGCCGGCAAAGCTAAAACAATTGCTCCCTTAGTTGATTTGATTTCTTTTTATCCGCCTAAAATTTCTGTTGGTGGCGGTACATCTTTAGGTAGCGCATTAAATGTATTAATGGATGAAATAGATACCAACGTAAAAAAAACCACATATGAAACACGTGGTGATTGGGAACCTATTGTTTTTCTTATTACGGATGGAAAACCAACAGACGATCCAAGCCAGGCAATTACGCGTTGGCAAGATAAGTACGCTAAAAATGCCAGCCTTATTGCCATTACGTTGGGCTTAAATGCAGATGTTGATATATTAAATCAAGTTGCAAACCCCGTGTTAGCGCTGGAAAACACCGATAAAAATCAGTTCTTTAAATTTATTGAATGGGTAAGTGCATCTGTTAAAGCACAAAGCCAAATGATAGAGCTAGATAATAAAAATTCTCCCGTATCTCTAGAAAAAGTAAGTAACGCTGGCCTAAGAATAATGGGTAATACAAGCGAGCTTAACAACCATGAGGCGAGTGCGTCTGATTCAAGTTGTGTAACATTAACGGGTCGTTGTTCAAGCAATCGTCGTCCTTATTTAATTAAATACGCTAAACCAAAACTTGTTGAAGGGATGGAGCGTTTTATTCAAAACCATCAGTACTATCACCTCGAAGGCGCCTATAAATTAGAAGAAAGTTACTTTGAATGGTCCTCTGATAATTACGTTGCAGAGCAAGTCGATACGTCGTCTCTTGATGGTATTCCGCCTTGTCCGCAATGCGGTAATCAGTCAGCTTTTGCAATGTGCGGTTGTGGTAAATTATTGTGCATTGGCGACGAAGATATTGTTATGTGTCCGTGGTGCGAAAAAAGCATTAAGTTTAGCCAAGGAAGCGGTGATTTTTCTATTACGCGAGGTCAGGGCTAATGAGTAAAGTAAAGCTCGAACAAGCATTATTAGACATTTTACTCCAAGCTTCACTTACAAATACAAAACAGTCATTTGTTCAAAAGCGAGCTAACCAACATTTAGATCAAACCGTTGTGCAGCATCATATAAATGCATTGCTTAATGAGCTAACGCCATTAGTAAAAAATGACAAAAGTATGGTGCGTCTAACAACAGAGGGCGCTAAATTGCATAAAAAAAATAACAACTTAAGTGTAAATAAACAAATACCGCCTTTGGTTATTAATGTCCGCTTGCCTAACCTTAAAGCTAATACGTTGTTTTTTGAATCGATATCTCTTGCGAGTGAAACTGATGCAAAGATCAGCTTTTTTCAAACAAAAAGTATTGATGAGTTTGAGGGCGTAGAATTTGATGCAGATAAATTAACGTTGTCTGGCACAACAACTCAAGTTGGCGATCATCAGTTTGATTTATACGGCTCAACCCCGCTTGCTAATGGGCAGGTTCAGGGTGTGGTTGTAAGAGTAAAAGTAACCTTTGTGCCAGATCCAAAATCACTGTGGAAAAATATCTCCTCAGACGACACTGCTCGTTTTCATAAACCAGACACACACCACGCATATTGTGAAAATAGCAGCATGTTGTTAATGGGTAGCAGTGTAAGGGGGCGCTCGCATGCTCATAAAGGCATTCATCGCGATGACGATTTTAAACTTTACTGTGACGGCTCATCTGAATGGATTATTAGCTGTGTTGCTGATGGTGCAGGTTCGTGCAAATATTCTCGCCAAGGCGCATTTGTTGCCGTAAACAATGCAACCGATTCACTTAAAGAATCTTTAAATGGACATTACGGCACCGCACTTGAAAAAGCGTATAACGACTTCTCTAATGATAGTAACGAAGAAAACCAAAAATCATTACTCGAAGCCTACCAGCATACTATCGTAAAAGCCGTTTTTAGTGCCGCTAAAGCAATAAACAATAGTGTTGATGCAAACCAAGGCGACAGTATAAAAGACTTCTCTACAACATTAATACTTGCCGCGCATAAAAAAGTGGCAGGTGGCTACCTCGTTATCTCTTTTTGGATTGGGGATGGTGGTATTGCCATATACGATAAAAATAAAAAAGTAGTATTAATGGGCGAACCAGACAGTGGTGAATTTGCTGGGCAAACGCGATTTTTAGATAACAAAATATTTGACGATGGCAGTGTTTACAGGCGCGTTAGAATCGAAAAGGTTGAATCTATGAGTGCGCTTATTCTTGCCACCGATGGGATCACCGATGCATGGTTTGAAACAGAAAAACAACTAGATTCACTAACTCATTGGGACCGACTATGGAATGAGTTAGAGCCTCATGTTACAAACAAAAACCGTAAAGATGGCTTACAAGGTTTAACCCAGTGGATGGATTTTTGGTCAAAGGGTAACCATGACGATCGTACAATTTCTGTTTGCCTCGTTAAGGAGTGATTTATGGCAGTTATTAAAATAAACGCACTTGATGGTTCTGTTGTAGAATTTGTTGATGAGATCATTGGCTCAGGTGCAATGAAAGATGTGTACTTTAGCCCTTGCAAATCCTACGTGGTCGCTTTTTACAGAGACGAGCTAGATCATGCAAGCATAGAACGATTAGAAATGATCACGGGTCGGTATCGCGAAAGTATTTTTCAGCATGAAACCGGTGATTACTGGAAAAGCTTTTTTTGTTGGCCTGAAAAAATTGTTGAACACGACGGTCGAATAGGCGTTGTTGTACCCTCGTATCAGGCGCATTTTTTCTTTGATTATGGCTCAGTTAATAATGACTTTTTAAATATCAAAGGCAAAGAAAAACAAGGTAAATGGTTTGCATCGGCAAATAACCAAAACCGTTTTCTTGATAACCGAGAAAAAGGGGATTGGTCTAAATACCTAAAAATATCCCTTACTATTGCCAGAGCCGTACGCAGATTACATGCAGCAGGGCTTGCTCACTCTGATTTAAGTTATAAAAATGTGCTTGTGTCGCCTGTAGAGGGACTTGCGACCATCATTGATGTTGATGGTTTGGTTGTACCAGGAAAGTACCCGCCAGACGTAGTAGGCACACCTGATTTTATTGCACCTGAGGTGGTAGCCACAGCGCACCTATCTAAAACAGACCCAGCGAGGTGTTTACCAAATATATCAACAGATAGACACGCGTTAGCTGTTTTAATTTATAACTACTTATTACTACGCCACCCTTTGCGAGGCGACAAAGTAAGAGACTTAGACCCGCAAAAAGACGAAACCTTATCCATGGGCGAAAAAGCTTTATTTGTAGAGCACCCTACAAACGCCGACAACCGAATAAAACTAGAAAGAGTAAAACCAACCGAGCTACCTTGGAAAGACACCAACAAACTACCTTACTCAATTACCGGTCCATACATAAGTAAGTTATTTGAAAGAGCTTTTATTGACGGGCTTCATTCGCCACAGAGCCGACCAACTGCTGATGAATGGGAAAGCGCATTAATTAAATCGATTGATTTGATTCAGCCATGCGTTAACGCAGAGTGCAAACAAGGCTGGTATATTTTTGATAATACACTCTCGCCAACATGCCCTTTTTGCGGTACCAAGTACAACGGGTTACTTCCTGTAATTAACTTTTATTCTGAAAGAGAAAAAGGGCGCTTTGTTTCTGATGACCACAGGTTAATGGTTTACACAAACCAATCATTATACAGATGGCACACCAATCGTTTTGTAACACCAAACGAAAGGCTGCAAGCACATGATAAAAAGCGACAAGGCTATTTTGTTTTTCATAATCACGCTTGGTATTTGGTAAACGAAAATATGCCTCACCTAATAAATGCAACCACAAAAGAAAGTTACCCAGTAGGAAGTCAGATTCAAATTACAGATGGGATTAATTTACTCATTGGTAATGAAAGAGGTGACCGATTATTAAATATTCAAATGGTTGATAGTGACTGTTGATTAAATCTTTACATGTATATTTTTAGTTGGGTATACAGTAACTAAAACACTAATTTTCTATAGGAAGGAAAATGATAAATAAAAAAGTTTTGTTTGCAGCAGGCGCCGGTGTAGGCGGTTTAGCGAGTGCAATTTTGGCGCATATTACAGGTATTCTTGAATCAGCCTTTAGTAGTTGGGTTTTTACAGGAGCGCTTGATGCTGCATTAATTGGTGCATCCCTTGTTTATGTTCAAAATTACTACCAAAGCAATTCATGGGATAACACCAATAAAATATTTAATGGTGCATCTAAAGGGCTTGGTATAGGTGCTGCTGGTGGCTTATTAGCATTTTTATCAATGAATATGTTATCTGATGAGATGGGGCGACTTATTGGTTGGAGTATTAGTGGAGCCGCAGCAGGTTATGTTGCCTCATTAAGAATACCTAATTTAAAAGCACAAGTAGCGTTAATTGCCGGTGCAGTAGGTGGTGCAATTGGGCTTGTTGTAATGAACTTAGGTTTAAGCTACACCATGGGCGTTATTGTAACCGGCGCTGTAATTGGGCTTATGGTTGCAACATCAGAAGAGGTATTTAGAAAAGCATCAATTAACGTCACATTAAAGCCCGTTGGTACTGGCGTTTCATTAGCAAAAGCACACAGCTTTAATTTAACACTTGGTGCAGATCCTATTTTAATTGGTTTTACAGACGACATGGACATTAAGCTTACAAGCAGCGGGATTGCGATGCAAAAGCAAATAGGCAGTATTTCTATTGAAGGCAACGACGTGTTTTTTAACTCAGACATTGATAACAGTAAAGTTAAAATAGCAAAAGACAGAGGCTTTAGCATTGAAAACTGTGAAGTAAGCTTGCAAGGTATTAGCTAACGTTTATTTTTGATATACAACATAATTTAACTATTTAATTATGTTGTATATTATCAAGTTTTATATCAATAACTAAAACTTGATAAACACTTTTATTTAATCTACCGAGTAGGCTAATAGCATAATCTAAAAAAAGAGGGGGTTGTATTTATTTCCCCGTTTCAATGTTTAATACTGCAATTATTCATTGTATTTAAAACTCAAATGTAAAACCAAACTCTCTTAATTTTTCGTACACGTTTATGTCAAAACGATAAAGCGTTGCGGCTCTGTGAGCTACGTTGGTTTGTTTTTCTTTGCAGTTTATTAATAAGTTCATTTTTTGAAACTTACGTCTAAAGTTAGGTTTATCGAGTGATTTATTTAAAATCGACTCGTAAATTCCTTGTAGCTCAAGCAGGGTGAATTTTTCAGGGAGTAAGCTAAAACCAATAGGCTCGTGTCTTACTTTGTAGCGTAAGTAGTCTAAGCCGCTTTTTAAAATATCAGCATGGTCAAACATTAAAGCCGGTACACTATTTACATCAAACCATTCACACTCTAAAGCATTGTCGCCGCTCACAAGGTTGGTTTCTTCAAAGCGAACGAGCGAATAATAAACAATGGTAATAATACGTCTGGCAGGGTAGCGGTCTACGTTACCAAAAGCACCTAACTGATCTAAGTACAGGTTTTCAACACCGGTCGTACTTTTAACAACACGTAAAGCTGCAAGGTCTAAGTTTTCATCTTTACGAACCCAATGACCAATTAAACCCCATTGGCTTGTTGCAAGGCCTCGATTATATTTAACCAGCAACACCTTTAACTTACCTTCATGAATAGCAAATACAATATTATCTACGGTTAGATTACTAATGCAGTCATCAGGAATCGATTCTTCGTCGATGTTGTTAGAAATGTTTGATGTTTTAT
Organism: Pseudoalteromonas sp. SWXJZ94C; assembly: GCF_015864385.1. Classification (NCBI taxonomy): domain Bacteria; kingdom Pseudomonadati; phylum Pseudomonadota; class Gammaproteobacteria; order Alteromonadales; family Pseudoalteromonadaceae; genus Pseudoalteromonas; species Pseudoalteromonas sp. SWXJZ94C. The sequence goes on along the minus strand of NZ_JADYXF010000010.1, from coordinate 35,892 downwards.
AGTGCATAAATTACTCAGCCAAAGCTATACGAAGATATTGTTATAAAGACTATTAAGGGTATATAAAAGGTGGGTAAAGCGCAAATAAAAAGCTTTTATAATTCCTATTTAAAACAATCACATCTATTTAATTAATCACTTTATACACTGTACCTGTTTTTACGCGTTAACGCCGATATTCGACTTTGGCTTGGTATTGGTTTTTTATTGAACGAATAATACCTTTTTATGTTAGTAAATTTAACGCTTAATTAGCGCCATGTATTAAATAAATTACTGGCTGATTAAAAATGTAACATAAATGTTTACATGTGCCAAAAATGCATATAGTATTTTTGACTATATCGATTTGCATTGAAAATTGAGCACACATGAACAACACAAAACACACACTCACAATTAAAGAAAAAATAGGGTACGGCCTTGGTGATACAGCCAGTAATATTGTATTTCAAATGGTCGCTAACTTTATGTTGATATTTTATACCGATGTTTACGGTTTATCTGCAGCCGCTGCGGGTACCTTATTATTAGCGGTTCGTTTATTTGATGGTATTACCGACCCTATAATGGGCAGCATTGCCGATAGAACGCGCAGCCGTTGGGGGTCTTACCGCCCATATATATTATTTTTAGCCGTGCCTTACGGTGTGTTTGCTTGCTTAGCATTTATAACCCCCGATTTTGATTCTACGGGCAAGCTTATATATGCCTACTTTACTTACGGGCTATTAATGACGTGTTATACCGCTATTAATATACCTTATGGCGCACTTGGCGCAGTAATGACAAACGACCCTAAAGAGCGTGCATCGCTTCAGTCATATCGATTTGCAATGGCAATGGCTGCACTGCTTGTAATTGTATGGGCACTGCCTAAGCTGGTTGCTTTTTTTGGCGACGGCGACGATGTAGTAGGTTACCCACTAGCCATGGTGTTTTTAGGCGGACTTGCAGCGGCTTGTTTTTTACTGTGTTTTAAAATGACCAAAGAAACCAAACAAGTTAAACCCGCGCAAAGTAAAAAGAATGCCTTCCTTGAATTTTTAAGCTTATTTAAAAACGATCAATGGGTTGTAATAGCCGTTATAAGCCTAGCAACATTAATATTAATTGGCGTTAGAGCCTCAGTAGCACCGCATTATATTAAGTACTACGTAGGAGAAGCCTCACTTACTTCTAACTTTTTAACACTCTCAGCAATTGGCTCAGTACTAGGCGCTGTGTCTACCAACTTTTTAACCAAATTTATTGAAAAGAAAACACTATTTATAGTCGCTTTAGTTGTCGTAATTATTTCTCATAGCATGTTTTACGTACTTGAGAGCGACGCCATAGTCACCATTTTTATCGTCTACTTTATTGCTAACTTTGCCCACATGATAATTACCCCAATTATGTTTTCGATGGTGGCAGATACGGTTGACTACGGGGCATTAAAAATTGGTCGCCGATTAACCGCTGTTACGTTTTCGGGTCATTTATTGGCAATAAAACTAGGCTTTGCAATTGGCGGTGCTATTGCAGGGTGGATATTATCTGGCTATGCATACGTGCCTAATCAAGAGCAATCAGAACACACGTTATCAGGCATTTTACTCGCTTTTGCTGGTATTCCAGTAATTTGTACCGTGGCATGTTTAATTTTTATAACACGTTACAAACTTACCGAGCCTGAGGTAAAGCGCATTCAAACGCAGCTGGCTGATAACAAAACCATAAACTAATTTAGCAGTCCATTTTGCACCTTTTAAAAGTGCAAAGTGGGCAGGCAATACTAGGAGTAAAAATGCAAAATACAGCACAAGCAGCACCCCCATCTAATGGATTAAGTGACGCTGAACTTAAACAGTTAAAAGACTTACAACGAGCCAACTCGTTAATACAAAATCATAATGTATTAGTTGATCACATGTATACCGCCGATCCGTCTGCGCATGTGTTTAACGGCAAAGTGTATATTTATCCATCGCATGACATTGAATCAAAAAATGAAATTAATGATAACGGCGACCACTTTGCAATGCGCGACTACCATGTGTTTTCCCTTGACGAAAGCTCAGGTAAAGCCATAGATCATGGCGTAGCACTTTGTGTAGATGACGTAAAATGGGCAAGCAAGCAAATGTGGGCACCCGATGCAGCGCATAAACTTGGTCAGTATTACCTTTATTTTCCGGCGCGCGATCAGCAAGGTATTTTTAGAATTGGCGTTGCAAAAAGTGACAGTCCAACAGGTCCATTTAAAGCCGAAGACGATTGCATTCAAGGGACGTTTAGTATTGACCCTGCTGTATTTGAAGATGACGACTCAAGCCATTATTTGTATTTTGGTGGCTTGTGGGGTGGCCAATTACAAAATTGGCAAACGAGCGAATTTAACAAAGAAAACACGTATCCCAAAAATAGTGAACCTGCAATTCCTGCGCGCGTAGCAAAATTATCTGAAGATATGATCAGCCTAAGCGAAGACGTAAAAGAGGTTGTTGTATTAGATGAGAGCGGCTCACCAATTACAGTGTGCGATAACAACCGCCGGTTTTTTGAAGGTCCTTGGGTACATAAACACAACGGTGTTTATTACTTTTCGTACTCAACGGGCGATACACACAAAATTGTATACGCAACGGGCGATAATCCGTACGGGCCATTTACCTATCAGGGCGTTATTTTAAACCCAGTACTTGGTTGGACCACGCATCACTCAATTGTTAAGCACAATGATGGTTGGTTTTTATTTTATCACGACAGTACGTTGTCGGGCGGACAAACCCATTTACGCAGTATGAAAATGGCTAAGCTTGAGCACGACTCAAACGGAAAAATCCAAACAATAAGCCCATATGAACACGCTTAATATAAATAGTTACAAACAATGCAAATTATCTGCGTGAGCACTGCAACGCCTTTTATTTGCATTAAAAAGATATAGTCAATATGACCATTTATTTATTTTGTTAATGGTCTAAATAAGAGGAAGCTGAGGAAATATGAAAAAATGAAAACATTTTAAAGTAAAAAATAGCACAAAGAATTAGCATAAACATGCTGTTATTTAAAGATTTATTAGTTAAGTAGCACATGTTTAAAACTGGTTGTGGTCTTTGTAAAACGTTTAAAACATACACACACAATAATTATTTATTGACCGTAAAATGAAACAAATAGTTTACAATTATGTTTCGAGTAATTCTTAAAGTCTTGCAGTACGTCAATAATAATTTAATAAGAAAAAGGCATCATGATGTTTAAGAAAAAGATAATTTCAACAGCCATACTCGCTGCAATGGGTACCGTTACGCTTCCTCACCAAAGCTACGCTGCAGAAACCGTTGCCGATGAAGATGTAGAAATAATACAAGTAACAGGCATTAGAGGTTCATTGCAGCGCTCTATGGATGTTAAACGCGATTCTTCTGGTATTGTCGATGCAATTTCGGCTGAGGATATGGGGAAATTTCCTGATACCAATCTTGCTGAATCACTACAACGTATTACCGGCGTATCAATAGATAGAGCGGGCGGTGAAGGTAGCCGCGTAACAGTCCGTGGATTTGGACCTGCTAATAACTTAATTACAATTAATGGCCGCCAACTTCCAAATACAACAGGTGACCGTACATTTGATTTTGCAAATGTCGCATCTGAAAGCGTATCGGGCGTGCAAGTTTATAAAACATCAGACGCAAGTGTTACTTCAGGTGGCATTGGTGCAACTATAAACTTAACAACCAACAGACCCTTAAATAGCCCAGGTATAAAAGCATCGTTTGGCGTTAAAGCTGTAGACGATCAATCTACCGACGAGGGTAGCATTACACCAGAGGTAAGCGGTTTATATTCGCAAACATTTGGGGATGACAAGTTTGGTATTTCGATTTCAGGTAGCTACCAAGACCGTGAAAGCGGTATGCAACAGTTTATTCAAGATCAAGGCTACAGAGCATCTGATTACACAAATACAGGATGGGGCGGCGTACCTGCAGGCGCTGAAGGCGGAACAAACAGACCTACATCAGGCATTTACTCAAACCCGCAACAACCACGTTATGTGTTTGAAGAGCGTCAACGTGAACGTGTAAATGGTCAGTTGGTATTTCAATATCAACCTGTTGAAAATATTACAGCAACCCTTGATTACACGGGCTTTAAAACAACCGTTGAAGAGCAGCACACTGATGCTTCAGTATGGTTTAACTACGCTGGCGACAGAAGTGAATCTGTTTGGGCGGGCGAGCCTAACGCGTATCCACTTATTTACTCAGAAATTTATGACATTCAAAGTGATGCCGACTACCGCGATACGTCGCTTACGGTAGGTTCTTGGGGTCGCGAAGAAAAAACAGATTCATTAGGCTTTAACCTAGAATGGGCGGTATCGGATCAGCTTAACCTAGAATTTGATCATCACAGTTCAAAAGCATCAATGAAAGCAACTGATCCACGCCACGGTACACGTAATAATATTCAGTTACCGTCGTACACTCGTTCGCGTACAGGGCTTGATTTAACCGGTGACTTACCAGGTATTGCTATTGGTAACATTGAAAATTTCACGCCAGAAACCATGCGTTTATCGGGTAGCTGGTTTGCAAACGACAAATACGATTCAGAAATCGATCAAACACAAATCTCAGGTAAGTACTTCTTTGACGACAGTTTAAGTATTGATTTTGGCGTTGCGGTTAATAAAGTAAATAACCATTATCGTCATACGCAAGTACAGCGCCCAGATTGGGGTGGAGTTGGTGTTGAGGGCGACTTTGCTGATATCGATTGGCGCCAAGATACTATTTTAGATAAGTTTCAAGCTAAAGCGGGTAATTTTGAAGGCACTGCAACACAAGGCGAATATGATTTATTTAATACAATCTTTTTTGCCGACTTTGACGCGATTGTAAATGCAGCAGAGTACGCAGATCCGATTGCCAACGTAGATAACCTTTACGGTGATTGTAAAGCAGCCGACGGCGCAGCGGCAGGACCAAACGGGGAAGGACAATTTTGTGCCTCAACCGATTGGGATGCAGCAACAAACCGCTTTACTGAAGAAAAAACGCAGTCTGCTTTTGCACAAGTAAATTACAAAGGCGAATTGAGCGGCATGTTCTTCGATCTACAAGTTGGCTTACGCTACGAAAAAACAGACGTATATTCTAAAGCAACCGCACCCGGCTACAGCCGCGTAGAATGGAACGAAGATACAGCCACATCAGTAACGGGTGTTACCGGTATTGAAACGCTAAGCCAATCGGCAGATTACAGCCAGTTCCTGCCAAATATTAATTTTAATATTGAAGTTGTTGAAGATGTAATGATTCGCGCAGCAGCAAGCAAAACTATTTCAAGAGCGGGTTATGGTCAGCTGCAAGGCGGCACAACTATTAATACCGGCGGTAGTTTAAGTGGTTATTCGGGTGGGTCTGGTAATCCAGGACTTAAACCGCTTGAATCAATTAACTACGACTTATCAAGTGAATGGTATTACGGCGAAGGAAGCTATATTTCGTTTGGTTACTTTAAAAAAGACGTAACAAACTGGATAACTACAGGCACTATCGACTCAAATATATTTAACTTAGCGGATCCATTAAATGGTGAAAAATTTAGAGCTGCATCAAGTGCTCTAGGTAGTAATGCATCTAACGAAGACATCAGAAATTACATATTTGAAAACTTTGCTGATGATCCAAATGTGCAACCTAAATTTGATGAAGATGGTGAGTTAGACGGCGGCACAATTGTTGGTGACCCAGACTCAGATGATCCAATTAACTTTAGAATAAACGTGCCTGTAAATGGCGACCAAGAATACACCATTGATGGCTTTGAATTTAATATTCAGCACTTATTTGGTGAGTCAGGCTTTGGCGGTATTTTTAACTACACCATGGTTGACTCGGGTCTTGAATACGACAACGATTCGCTAGAGGATACAGAAGCACTCGTAGGGTTAAGTGATACTGCAAACGTGGTGTTCTTTTACGATAAAGAAGGCTTACAAGCACGTATTGCGTATAACTGGCGCGACTCGTTTTTAAATGAACGTCGTGTAAATGGCGATTTAACCGCACCAATTTACACCGATGAGTATTACCAAATAGACTTTAACGTAAGTTACGAAGTACCAGCAGTAGAGGGACTTACTGTATTTATTGAAGGTATAAACATTACCGACGAGTACGTAACATCGTACGGGCGTAAGCAACAGTTGATTTATAACATCACTCAAACAGGCTCTCGTTACGGTTTAGGTGTTCGTTATAATTTTTAATAAATTACCCTTGTAGCAACCTTATAAAAGCCGCATTTTGCGGCTTTTTTATTTGCCTAAATTAACCTAGTAATAATAATATCCAGCTGTTATAGTCAATGTGAATTTAACTTATTAGTTACATTTAATGTGTAGCAATAGGTAAAGGCACACAACAACAATTGGAGCACACAATCCATGGCCAATCATGCATTATTAAATAATGTTGAACATCAGCATTTAAAAATAAACCCTGCACGCAGCACACACCTAGGTGACGGGGTTTGGTACAGCGAAACATTTGTGAGTGAATTTAGAGTCGCTCAAGCACATTACCCAATATTTTTTACCAAAGACGATACAAAAAATACATTTTCGCCGGTGTGTTTATACGGCATAAACAAAGACGAAAACTTATTTTTAGTAAACCAACAATGGCAAGCACACTACATTCCGCTCAGCATGCAGCGACTGCCTTTTGCTATTGCGACTCAAAATACAATGCAAAACGGTGTAGCAACGCAAGAGCGCATGTTAAGTATTGATTTAGACTCGCCAAAAGTGTCAACAAAGCAGGGTATTAACTTATTTTTAGAACACGGCGGGAATAGTGATTACCTCGAAAACATAATAAATGTGCTCGACAACTTGCATCACGGTCTACAACAAAACCAGCCCTTTATTAAAACCTTAATTAAACATGGTTTGCTTGAATCGGTATCGCTAGAGCTTGATTTAGTAAACGGGCTTAAACATAACTTACTTGGTTTTTATACCATAAACGAAGAGTCGCTTAACCAGCTAAGTAGCGATGTAATTACACAGCTGCATTCGCAAGGATATTTAGCGTGTATATACATGATCATTGCATCGCAAGTACATGTGCGTGATTTAGTGGCGCTTAAAAACGAGCAACTTATGCTACAAAAGCACGCTGTGTAAGTACTTAGCTATGGAAAGTTTAGCAAATAATATTCAAACGCTGAGTGGCTTAACTCCCAGTACGTTACCCAAGGAGCTTTTAAACTCGCCTGTGCCTATTGTACTAAAAGGGTTTGTAAGCGATTGGCCCTTAGTTATTGCTGCTAAAAAGTCAGACAGTGCAGCGATTGATTATTTAACGCCGTTTTACGAAGGTTTTTTAGTTAATACTTGCACAATACCTGCCAGTCAAAGCGGGGTTGTAGGGTATAACCCCGATTTGAGCGGTTTTAACTTTACTAATCAGCAAGCTGCATTTATTAATGCGCTTGAGCAAATAACGCAAAGTGCAAATAGCCCACAAGCCGACACTTTATACATTGGCTCTACCAGCATTGCACAGTGCTTACCTGCTTTGGTTAAACACTGCCATGTTAACGCATTAAGCGAAGGCTGTTTATTTAATGTATGGGCAGGCGGAAAAGTTACCGTACCAGCACATTACGACGTAGCGCAAAATTTAGCATGTTGTGTTGCAGGTAAAAGGCGTTTTACTTTATTTGCCCCCGATCAAATAGATAATTTATACATAGGCCCGCTTGATAAGGCACCCGGTGGTCAGCCAATAAGCTTAACCACCACAACTGCGCCCAACTTCACGCAATACCCTAAGTTTGAGCAGGCAATAAAAGCGGCAATTACCGTTGATCTTGAAGCCGGCGATGCCCTTATATTACCCAGCATGTGGTGGCACCAAGTAGAGGGGCTTGGCAGTTTAAATATACTGTTTAATTATTGGTTTAAAAATACGCCTGCGGTGTATGGGCAGCCTACTAATGCGTTGCACCTTGCTATTTTAAACATACGTAATTTACCAAAGCATGAGCGAGCAGCATGGCAACGCTTGTTTAATTACTATGTATTTGCTGATAACGAATTTACCCACATACCAGAGCCCGCACAGGCTATTTTAACAAAGCCAATGGATGAGCTAACAGCGCGTAAATTAAGAGCCGAATTACAAAATAAATTAAGACGCTAAGCGTACTTGTAAGGTTTGAATTATGAATCAAAATGCAATTAAAAAAATAGTAATAGCAGGTGGCGGCACCGCTGGTTGGATGTGCAGCGCTGCAATGGCAAAGCTGCTAGGTAAAAATATTGAAATATGCTTGGTTGAATCCGATTTAATACCTACCGTAGGGGTCGGGGAGTCAACTATTCCTACGCTGCATATATTTCACGATTTACTAAAAATTAGTGAATCAGAATTTATGGCAGCCACTAACGCCACGTTTAAATTAGGCATATCGTTTGAGGGCTGGAAACAAAACCAGCAAAGCTACTTTCACTCATTTGGTTATGTGGGGCAAGGTTGTTGGGCTGCAGGTTTTCAGCACTTTTGGCTAAAAGGTATGCAACAAGGTGTAGCAGCCGATATTGGTGATTATTGCACAGAGCACGTAGCAAGTCGCTTGGGTAAATTTGCCGTAGTGCCGAATCAAGACCGTAACCATGCTTATCAGTTAGATGCCGGTTTGTACGCTAAGTTTTTACGAAATTTTGCAGAGCAAAACGGCGCTAAACGTATAGAAGGCATGATAAGTAAAGTTAACTTAGAGCCCACTAATGGCTTTATAAAATCGCTTACTTTAGGTGACGGGCAAATTATTGAGGGCGATTTATTTATAGATTGCACCGGCTTTAAAGGTTTATTAATAGAGCAAGCGCTACACACCGGATACGAAGATTGGAGCCATTGGCTCCCGTGCGACAGCGCAGTAGCAGTACAAACCGAATTAGTAAGCCCAATAGTGCCATATACGCGTGCAATGGCACATAAATGTGGTTGGCAGTGGCAAATACCGCTGCAAAGCCGCCGTGGTAATGGCTTAGTGTTTTGTAGTAAATACATGAGCGATGATGAGGCAAAAACAGCGCTCCTTAATAACGTAGAAGGCAAACCTATTAATGAGCCGCGCGTTATTAAATACCGCACCGGTACACGGCGTAAACATTGGAACAAAAACTGTGTGGCTATTGGCTTGGCAAGTGGTTTTATTGAGCCGCTTGAATCAACCAGTATTCATTTAATTCAGCAAAGCATTATTAGATTAATGCAAAACATGCCAACCAAAGCAATTGACTCGTGCTATCAAGATGACTTTAATAACAAAATGCGCTTTGAGGCGGAAAATATCCGCGACTTTATTGTGCTGCATTACCACATAACGCAGCGCACCGACAGCGACTTTTGGCGTTACTGTAAAAACATGCCAATACCAGAGTCGCTTGCCAAACGTCTTGAGCTATTTAGGCAAAGTGGGCATGTTTATAAAGCAGAGCAAGAGTTATTTGGCGAAGCATCGTGGTTACAAGTGATGTTAGGGCAAGGGCTAGTGCCGCAAAATTATCACCCCATTGTAGATAGCATGAGCGATGATGAGCTTAAACGCTTTTTAGAATCTATAAAAAATCATGTGGCTAAAAAGGCAAACAGCTTACCGAGTCACATTGATTTTATTAATCATTATTGCAAGGCTAAGTAAGTATTATGCTAACACTTGGCAATAATTTACAGCCGCAGTATGAGTTTATAGGGCAAGAGCAAACGCCAATTATTATAATTGACGACTACCTTAGTGAGCCGCAAAAACTTATAAACTTAGCGCAAAGTGCTGATGAAAGTGATGAAAATCATGCGCAAAATCAGGGAGAGTTTAAACCCGACGAACTCACTCAATACCCAGGTTTACGCATGCCGCTGCCAAAGCAATGTGTGGTTGATTACTTAAAGCCTCTTATACAGGGGTTTTATAACGTATTTAATATTGGGCAAACACTTACCCCATACCCAAAAGATAATGCCTTATCGTTAATTACTAAAACGGAGCAGCAACTATCACCAATACAAACCTTGCCACACTTTGATACAAACGATCCTAACCTAATTGCCATTATTCATTACCTTGGAGAGGGAGCGCACGGCGGCACTGGATTTTTTAGACATAAAAAAACAGGGTTTGAAACAATCAGCTCAAAGCGCAAAAACACGTATTTAACATATGCTCAGAAGTACCTTGAATTAGATAATGCAAAGCCTAGTTATTGCACCACGCAGCACAGTGAGTTTGAGTGCTACAAGCACATAGAATATAAGCCAAATAGGCTTATTGTGTTTCCTGGGTATTTGCTGCACACCAGTTTACTTAACACGTCTACCGATATTTCACCGTGTCCACAAACAGGGCGGCTAACGGCTAATATGTTTGTTCATTTTAAATAGGATTACTATGTCTTTTTCTTTACCTAGATTCGCATATAAGGGTTGGCTATTAAGCTTTGTTGTATTGGCGCTGAGTATGGCAACAGTGCAAAAAAGTAATGCTACAGGGTTTGATACCCTCCCTAAAAAGCAATTTAATGTGCTGCTATTTACAAAAACCGCAGGGTGGCACCATAAGTCGCAAACCGAAGGCGTTAAAGCGCTAGAAGGCTTAGCCGATAAGCACTTTTTTAATTTAATTTGGCACGAAGAAAGCCATTATTTTAACGACGATTACTTAAAAAATGTTGATGTAGTGGTATTTTTATCAACCACAGGCGATATTTTAAACCCAAAAGAGCAAGCCGCGCTTGAGCGATTTGTAAAAGCAGGTAAAGGCTTTGTTGGTATTCATAGCGCATCAGACACCGAATACGACTGGGCGTGGTATCAAAAGCTGGTGGGGCGCACCTTTAACATTCATCCTGTTATTCAAACCGGTGTATTAAGCAAAGTGCCTAATACTCGCTTTATTGGCTTAAACCATATGCCGCAGGAAATGCTTTGGACAGACGAATGGTACGAGTTTGGGCCTGAGCTAACTAAGTTAAACTACTTACTCACGGTTGATGAGCAAAGTTACAACCCAACTGCCGATTGGGGTAATAGCAAAACAGGCTCGGGTATGGGGGCGTTTCATCCTATTTCGTGGTATCACAATTACGATGGCGGCCGCTCATTTTATACCGCTCTTGGGCATACTAATGCGGTGTATAGCAGTGAGTTTTTAACCGAGCATATTTATGGCGGTATTTATTGGGCTGCAACAGGTAAAGGGTTAAAAAGCAGTAATTAATGAATAACTCATAAATGTACTTTTTAGTTTTATTTACATCGTTCAAGGCCGCTTTTTTAAGCGGCCTTTTGCATTTTAGGCACTGTTTAAACACCTCACTCATTTCACTTAGTTTATAAAATAAACAAATAGTTTTGAGAATTGCTTGATCAAATGGTCAAAAAGACTATATTAAATTTGCACGCTGATATAATTTAAATAAAGAGGATAAACATGAAAGTATTTTTTAAAATAACAACTTTATTGTTAACACTAATAAGCTATCAATCACTTGCTGCATTTAATAATAACCCATCGAGTGTAGGCGCCGACAGTTCAGGGACATACCGTAACCTCGCACAAGAAATGGGTAAAACAAATATACAGCAAAAGGTGAATAGTACTTTTGACAATATGTTTGGCTATAACAACACTCAACAACTTTACTACCCGTACACCGAAAACGGTGTTTATAAAGCACACTACATAAAAGCAATTAACCCAGACGAAGGCGACGATATAAGAACAGAAGGGCAATCGTGGGGAATGACCGCCGCTGTTATGCTCTACAAGCAAGAAGAATTTGATAACCTATGGCGCTTTGCTAAAGCGTATCAAAAAAATCCAGACAATCACCCTGATGTAAAAAAACAAGGCGTTTACGCGTGGAAACTAAAGCTTAATCAAAACGGCTTTGTTTATAAAGTAGATGAAGGCCCTGCACCTGATGGCGAAGAGTACTTTGCGTTCGCACTACTTAATGCGTCAGCCCGTTGGGGTAATTCGGGCGAATTTGATTATTATGCTGATGCCATTACCATGTTAAACACAATTAAAAACAAGCTGATGCAAAACCAAATAATCCGTTTTTCACCTTACATTGATAACCTAACAGACCCTTCTTATCACATACCTGCGTTTTACGACTACTTTGCAAATAACGTGACTAATCAAGCCGACAAAAATTACTGGCGACAAGTGGCTACAAAAAGTAGAACCTTACTTAAAAACCATTTTACAAAAGTGAATGATAATCCGCATTGGAACTTACCTACATTTTTATCGCGCTTAGATGGCAGCCCTGTTATTGGCTACATTTTTAACGGCCAAGCAAACCCAGGTCAATGGTATGAATTTGATGCATGGCGCGTAATTATGAATGTGGGTTTAGACGCGCATTTAATGGGTGCTCAAGCGTGGCATAAAAGCGCAGTAAATAAAGCACTGGGCTTTTTAAGTTATGCAAAAACAAACAACAGTAAAAACTGTTACGAGCAAGTGTATTCGTACGGTGGAGCGCAAAACAAAGGCTGCGCAGGTGAAGGTCAAAAAGCCGCGAATGCAGTAGCGTTACTTGCTTCAACAAACGCTGGGCAAGCAAATGAGTTTTTTAATGACTTCTGGTCTTTATCACAACCAACAGGTAACTACCGCTACTATAATGGTTCGTTATATATGTTAGCTATGCTGCATGTATCGGGCAATTTTAAGTTTTATAACAACACGTTTAATTAAAATAACGGTGCCTAAGTAGCAAAAATCTAAGTAGCAAAAGCTTAGGCAGCAAAAACTTAAATAATAAAAAACCGGTGTAACCAAGTTACACCGGTTTTTGTGCTTAACGAGTGAGCTTAACTTTCCCTTTAATAAGTACTTAATTAGTTAGCCAAACCCGCTACTTTTACATCAAGCGTAAACAAGCCCTTTGCGGTGGTTATTAATAATGTTTTGCGATTTTTACCACCAAACGCAAGGTTGGTTACATTAGGGCCCAGTTCAATTTTATCGATAAGTAAGCCGCTTGGCGTGTAAATATTAATAACGCCTTTTTTGTGGCTGCTAACGTAAATATTGCCAGCAGAGTCTACTTTTATACCATCGGGCGAGGTTACTTTAATAAAGTCTTCGCGCGGTGAAATCTCACCGTTTTTATCAATAGTGTATTTGCTTACGCGGTTACTAAAGTCGCCAATATAAAGGGTACGTTGATCTGGGGATAGAGCAACACCGTTGGGTTTTTCAAGCGTGGCATCAATTAAACTAAGTACGCCTGTATTACTTAACTTATACACACCGGTATAAGGCATTTGTTGAGTGCGTTCGCCTATTTGCCAGTTAGGATCGGTAAAAAATATGTCGCCATTTTTATGCATAGTCATATCGTTTGGCGAGCTAAAGCTTAGCCCATCAAATTCATTAACTACCACGGTATTAGTTTTACTTTTTATATTAATTTTAGAAAGCGACTGCGTACTGTGGTTAAGCGTATAGAGGCTCTCTCCTTTGGCATACAAACCGTTTGTACCACTGTGTTTTAAATAAGTGGTAAGGATATTGGGCAGCACTAATTTATAAATGGTCGAATCGGGGCCGAGTGCTTGCGAGCTTGCAAAGTTCATTTCTGAAAAATAAAACGAATTGTCTTGGTTTGACCACGTTGGGCCTTCTAAAAATAATAAATTGTCACTAACGAGTGTGGGTGTTACGCCCTTTATTAATGGCGACTGCTCATTGCTTTGGCTGTTTACAGCGTTTAACAAAGGTGTATTTTCAGGTTGTTGTGCCAGCGCTGCTTTATTAAAACAGAGCATTAATACAACTAGGCTTAGCGTTTTTTTGTGTGTTTTTAGCATAGACGTTTACTCAGGTTTGTTTAATTTATAATTAATGGTCATTTTGACTATATCATTTATTTTTTTCGTTGTATGATATTTATCGAAAATAATAACGATTCAACGGAGCACACACATGCATAAAAAACACACACTCAGCCTGCTTTTACTTGCAGGATCATTAAGCGTAAACGCTGCACAAGACCAAGGTCTTAAAAACACCTTTGCAGACTCATTCAAAATGGGGGTTGCTGTAAATCAAGATATAGTGACAGGCAAAAACGCAGCCGCGCAGTCAATTATTGCTAAGCAATTTAATACAGTCACCCTTGAAAACGCTATGAAAGCTGAAGTAATTTATCCGCAAAAAGGTAAGGTCGATTTTAGTGGTGCAGATGCGTTTATAGATTTTGCCAAGCAAAATAACATGTTTACCGTAGCCCACACCTTAGTGTGGCATAACCAAACGCCTGACTGGTTTTTTACAAATAGCAAAAATGAGCCAAATACCCCAGCAGAGCAGTTAGAGCAAATGCGCAAACACATAGAGCTGGTAGCAGGGCGCTATAAAAACAAAGTAGATGCATGGGACGTAGTTAACGAAGTAATTGCTGATGACGGCTCTTATCGCCCAACTGTGTGGGTTAACCGCGTAGGTGATGGCGATACAATGGTAAAAGCCGCGTTTAAATACGCCCAGCAGTATTCACCTAATACCGAGCTTTACTACAACGACTTTAATGCATGGCGACCAGAAAAAAGAGACGGCATTATACGTATGATCAAAATGTTGCAAAAAGAAGGTATTCGAATCGATGGCATTGGCATACAAGCGCACTGGGGGCTTAACTTTCCTAAAATGCAATATATTGAACAAGCCATTGATGCATACGCCGCGCTGGGTATAAAAGTGATGATCACCGAGCTTGATATAGACGTGCTGCCTTTAACAAAAGAAGGGCAGATTACCGGCACCGATATGATGAAACCACAGTTTCAGTTAGAAGAGTTTGAAACCTACCTCGACCCATACAAAAATGGCTTACCTAGCGACGTAGAGGCGCAATTAAACGCCCGTTATAAAGCCTTGTTTGAACTGTTTTACGCAAAACGCGACAAGATAGACCGCGTAACCTTTTGGGGATTACACGATGGTATGTCGTGGAAAAACGACTACCCAATCCCAAACAGAACAAACTACCCATTATTATGGGATCGTAATTTAAATCCTAAACCGATTATTAAAACAATTGCTGATGTAGTTCAGTAAGCAATTTAATGTGTAAAATGTAAAGCCGAGTGTTTTTAAATACTCGGCTTTTTTGTGTTTGAAGTTGTTACAAAGAAAAATAATGAGCAACCGCTTCACTAACTTAGCTAGTTAGTGATTTTAAATATCCTGATTTTACGCAAGTGTTATACGTTCAGATACCACTATGTCTTTTATAAAAGTATTCACCTTACGATTTAACCACCTAGGCAAATATAAAAGTAGAACAAATTTTAATCTTGATACTTATTGTTAATTAGACTATAACAGTGTTGGTTTTAGGTTAATTTAATGATTGTATATTCACACACACGATATAGAACAATAAAAATTTAATTTAAACCTTAACTATAACTAATTGATTATTAGATTCTCTTTGTGTTTTTTACAAGGTGAATATTAATAATTAAAGAGATATTACAATAATAAATATAGATGACAGTCTATTTTTACTAGTAAGTTGTAGTCATATTGAATAATAGATAGTTTGAAAGTGTTGTAAAAAACACTTTGAGCATATTTATTCACTTAAATGACGTTTATTGCATCTAGTTAAAAAACGACTCATTTATTGCTTTAGTCTAAGGAATAAAAAATGAAAAGATCGATTTTTCGTAACACCGGATTAGTGACCTTAGTGTCGCTATTAGTGGCGTGCGGGGGTAATAAAAGTGATACGCAGATACCTGAAGTACAAATACCGGAAGTGGTAGCACCTGATACTCCAGAGCCTGAAGCCCCAATTGCGGCTGAAATAGTTAATGGTGGATTAGAGGAAGACACTGCAGGTCAAACAACGCCCGTCGGAAATTGGGTATTTAGACCTGTTCAAGAATTAAGCGCTTCTTCAACTATAAAAGTAATTGAATCAAAAGAAGGCATTAATACCTATAAAGGGACAAAAGCGGTAGAGGTTATCGTTAGTGAATTAGGTGATAACCCTTGGGGTATTGAAATAGCTTATGAAGACCTTCCTATTACCGGAGGTAAAAATTATGAGTTTAGTGTTTGGACCAAAGGTGAAGAGGGAACCAGTGCCGATTTTTGGATTCAAACACCCGCTCCAGATTATGGTCAACTTAGCCTAGTAAAAGAAACACTCACGGGAGAGTGGCAAAAAATTACATTAACAGCTGCAACGGCCGAAGCTGACTCTTTAGTAAGGCTGGCAATTCACTTTTCAAAAGAAGAGAACATTAACAAGTCTATATACCTAGACGAATTTTCAGGCTTTATTTTAGACGATGTACCAGCACAAGAAATACCTGATGTTCAATATAGCGAAGTAACAGCGCAAAGTTTAAAAGCATTGGCACCTAATTTTAATATTGGTGTGGCTGTGCCAGCGGGTGGTTTTGGTAACAGCGTAATAGACAGACCAGAGATTAAAACGATTATTGAACAACACTTTAATCAGCTCTCTGCTGAAAATATTATGAAGCCTACCTATTTACAACCAACCCAAGGCGAATTTTTTTACGATGATTCTGATGAGCTAGTTAACTACGCCAAAGACAACTCACTCACGGTACATGGCCATGTTTTTGTGTGGCACTCGCAAATTGCGCCTTGGATGCAGAGCTTTCAAGGTGATAAAGCCGCGTGGATAACCATGATGGAAAATCACATCACTCAAGTTGCCACTCATTTTGAAGAAGAGGGTAATAACGATACCGTAGTTAGCTGGGATGTAGTTAACGAAGCGTTTATGGAAAATGGTAAATACCGTGGTGAAAAAACCACTGACGACAGCGCCGACGAATCTGTATGGTTTGAAAACATAGGCGCTGAGTTTTTACCCTTAGCCTATAAAGCAGCAAGAGCGGCCGACCCCGATGCCGACTTATACTACAATGATTACAACCTGATTTGGAATGCCGATAAATTAGATGCCGTTATATCTATGGTTAACGATTTTCACAACAACGGCGTGCCTATTGATGGTATTGGGTTTCAATCTCATATTTCACTTAACAGCCCTGATATTTCAACCATTCAGGCACATCTTCAAAAAGTGGTCGATATTCGCCCTAAAATTAAAGTAAAAATTACCGAACTCGATGTTCGTATGAACAATGAAGGCGGCATTCCTCTAACTTACCTAACCAGTGAAAGAGCGGATGAACAAAAGCAGTACTACTACGATATTGTTAAAACATACCTAGAAACTGTACCTGAAGATCAGCGCGGTGGCATAACTATTTGGGGCGTAATTGACGAGGATAGCTGGTTACAAAACTGGCCAGAGCCGACAACAGAATGGCCACTATTATTTTTTAATGACTTTACTGCAAAGCCTGCCTTACAAGGATTTGCTAATGCATTAAAAGAGCTAATTGAAGTAGGTCAACCAGCACCTTCATCAGAGCTGCTAACTAATGGCGACTTTGAAGCCGGACTTGATTCATGGCAAGCGCGTGGCAGTGCAAGCATAACCTTAGAGTCAACCCAAGCCCACAGTGGCAATAATAGCGCTTTAGTACAAGGGCGAACTGAAACGTGGAATGGCATACAAAAGGATGTAAAAGGCTTATTTACAGCAGACAAAACCTATAACGTATCTGCATGGGTTAAGTTATCTGACGATACCAGCACCGTTTCACCAGATATAAAACTCACGCTACAAATAGAGCACACTAGCACTGAGTACCTAGAGCTTACACCTGTTACAACAGTTGCAGCAGGCGACTGGGTACAGTTATCAGGTACTTACACACATTCAATTACAACACAGGAAAGCGCCGCTTTACTTTATGTTGAGTCAAATGAGCTGACTGTAGATTTTTATGTAGATGATGTATCGGTAACCTTGGTCGAATAATAAACCTAACTAAAAGTAATTAACCCCAGAGTAAATAGTCTGTATTTTTATACAGACTATTTTTTTGCGCGGGCTTTTTTGTTTTTGGCTTCCTATTTTACTAGACAGTTTCTAGTAAGAATAATACGTTTTTTTACTGAGGTTATATTATCATTTAGCTAGAACAATTAAATGCTAAAAAAATAAAGGGATATTATGAGTATTAAAGATGTAAGAAACGAAGCTGAAATATTCAAAGAACTTAGTGAATTAAGCGCATCTCCAGGGTTTGTTCACGCTATTGCTTATCTATGTTTTAGAGATAACACTTTTTCATACAATATAAATAAAGGGGTTGAGAGTGGAGATGTTTTACAGCAGTTTTCTATGGAAAGGCTTGTGCGCACGGAAATATCGGCTCTTATTGGGTTAGCATTTAAGCGCGGAATTGAATTCAAAACACCAGAACCACAAGAAGTGCAGCAGTACGCAGATAAGGCAGAGCAGCTTTTACATGAATATCATATCGCATTGATTTCATCCCCTGAAAATTTATTGACAGAGGGTCAAGTTCAACCGGGAAAAATGAGTGAAATGATGAGTAGTGGTGAGATGCTACGTGAAGCTATTTTTTATGGCGGCGAATCGGCTTTTCATTTTCAGTATAGAGACCTATGTTTAAAGAAATATGAGAAAGATAGTGATTTTTTTCTAGCTCATAAAGGTTACACGCTTAAGCAGGCGTATGACGTTATTTATTGCTTAGAAGGGCTTCAAAATGAGCACTTAAATTGCAATATGAAAGAAATGGTAACTAAAGATCCTTCCGACTGGACATTTTTACCTGCCTTCACTTTTACTTATGAAGAAGTAGTTAAGGCATGCCGATATGACCTTAGTATTGTTAAGAATGTACTGGATAGTTTCACAGCATCTGGTTTAAATGAAACATATACCTCTATTGACAGTTTTAATATAACGAACGCCTATCCAATCATTAAAATAAATGAGGAGGAGTTCTTATTACTCCAATATTACTCCCTTGTTGAAGCATTTTATGAAACACCGTTTTTTTGGTTTTTAGAAAATTCCAATTATAAGTCTACTGCACTTAAAAATAGGGGAAACTTTACAGAAGAGTTTGCTTATGAGCGCTTAATTAGAGTGTTTGGTGAGGGAAATGTACATAAGAATATTAATATTTACGGTGCTGATGGAAACATTGCTGGAGAAGTAGATGTTTTGGTTACATATGCTGACAGGGCTATTGTTTTACAAGCAAAATCAAAGAAGCTAACTTTGCTGGCGAGGCAAGGTAATAAAAGTAACTTGGAGAGTGATTTCGAGAAAGCAGTACAAGCTGCTTATGGACAAGGCTACTCTTGTGCAGAATTTATGTTGGAGCCTGATAAATATACTTTCAAGCATGAAGATGGAACACAATTAAAAAGAATAGGAAAGTTAAAAGAAATCTATATTATCTGTTTAGTATCAGATCATTACCCAGCGCTATTCACACAGTCAAAGCAGTTTCTTAAAACACAAGAGTCTGAATCAATTGTATCTCCCTATGTAATGGATGTATTTTTCTTAGATACTTTGACTGAAATGCTAGATAGACCATTTTATTTTCTGAGCTATATAAATAGAAGGGCAACATATGACAAGCAAGTACATGCCTCATTTGAACTAACAGTACTATCTTATCATCTTAGAAAAAACCTTTGGATCGAAGATGATTTATCATATATGTACTTAGGTGACGATATTTGTGCTGATTTAGATTTAGCAATGATGGTACGTAGACGAGGTATTCCCGGTAATGATACTCCTGTAGGGATCTTAACTGAGTACGAAGGTACGCCTATAGATCGTCTCATTAAGAAGATTGAGCAGGAGGAAAATACTAATATAATAGACTTTGCATTCTTACTGCTTTCACTTAGTGGTGATGTTATTCGTGATATCAATAAAGCAATTGATAGAATTACGGAATTATCTTGTAGGGATGGAAAAACACATGATTTAACAATGTTTTTTGATAAATCAGATTGTGGATTTACCATTCATACAAATGGATATCCTAAAGAAGTGGCCTTGAACTCTTTAAGTGATCATTGCGAGAAGAGAAAATATACCACTAAAGCAAGTAAATGGCATGGCGTATGTATTCAACCAAATGATGGATCCTTTAGATTTGGAGTCACTTTAGATTTTGAGTGGCAATACTCAGCTAAGATGGGAGAAATTGTTCGGCACCTGCCTAAGCCGCAAAAATTTATAGATTTTAATGCGAAAAACAAGAGGAGGAATAACATAGGTCGAAACGAACTTTGTCCATGTAATAGCGGTAAAAAATATAAGAAATGCTGCTTGTAATGGTATGCTAGTAAAACTTAAAGTAACTAGTTGAACATTAGTGATTAATTGTATATTTCAATTGGCTTTATGATTTTGGCTGATTTTAAAATTCAACTATTTATAAAAAAGATCTACCAATCAGATAATTAGTAGCTCTGAATTGATTCAACAGCCTGATCTCATACCAGGCTGTTTTATTTCCTCTAAAAGCGAAGCGTCTCTTAACCTCTTTGTGCATTATTCTCTTGGTCTATTTCACTTAAAAACTCAAAAATCCAATCAAAACTACTTAGCTTGATACCTCACTACCACAAACTTAAGTGGCACATCGCCGTTGTTATAAATCCCGTGTAGGTCATTAGGGGCTGCAAATAAAATATCTCCGGTGAGTGCTGGTTGGCTTTTACCATTAAGTGTCCAGGTACCTGAGCCCTCTAGAATCATTAAGTATTCTTCATCGGGATGCTGGTGGGCGGGATGTATTTCGTTATTAGGTTTAATAACCGCCACGCCGGTAATAGCGCCTTTGGTGAGAGATGTATCGCCATAAAAGTAGGTATGAAAATCACCGCCTTCGTAATGAGTAATGTGCGCTTCTTTCTGGCTTACTATAGACGAGGTAAGTTGCTTGGGTTTATCTGCTGCGCTGACAGGTAATGCAGTAATTATTGCAGCAGTTAATGCGACTGTTAATGCAAAGGTGGCTGCGGCTGTTAGTGATAAAGTGTTTGTTGTGTTTTTCATGTGTGTCCTTGCTAATTTATTTACTAGTTATCTTGCTAGTTAGGTATGCAATTAAGGAATGTGTGATGTGTTATTTTTGTTCAGTCTATTTTAATAAAACGTTGTTGTCAAAAAGACTATATGGTGTTAAGTTTACCTTGCACACTAAAAAACACACAACAGGTACATCATGCATAAAAATAAACTAACGATTGCTATTTTATTAGGAATGTCGAGCCTTGCACTTGGCTGTAATGGCTCAGCAGAGCAAAGTAAACCGACACTAAAAGCACAAAAAGCGCCGGAGCAATTAACGCTTAAAGCGCAATTTAAAGATCATTTTAAAATTGGTACAGCAATTAGCCGCGACCAAGTGTTAGGGGCTTTGCCTGAAGATTTAAACGTGGCTAAAGCGCAATTTAATACCTTTACGCCAGAAAATTCTATGAAGTGGGAGCGTATACACCCAGAGCTTGAAACCTATGATTTTGAAGCCGCTGATGCGTTAGTTAAGTACGCACAAGAGAACAACCAAGAGTTAGTTGGGCACACATTAGTGTGGCATTCGCAAACCCCTGATTGGGTTTTTGAAGACGAGCAGGGCGAACCGCTAACCCGCGATGCATTACTTAAGCGCATGCAAAACCACATTAATGCTGTTGCAGGGCGTTATCAAAACCGCATTTTTGCATGGGACGTGGTAAACGAAGCACTTAACGAAGACGGCACACTGCGCGAATCTAAATGGAGCACCATTATTGGTGACGACTTTATAGAATACGCGTTTAAATACGCTAAGCAGGCAGCGCCTAATGCCAAGCTGTATTACAACGACTATAACTTGTATAAGCCAGAAAAAAGAGCCGGTGCAATTGCGCTTATTAAAAATTTACAAAGCAAAGGTATTGAAATTGATGGTATTGGCATGCAAGCGCATTATTCCCTTGATAACCCAGAGCTTTCGTTAATGGAAGACTCTATTGTGGCATACGCTGCAACGGGTATTGATGTGATGATCACTGAGCTTGATATTTCGGTATTGCCGTTCCCTGAAGGTGAAGAACAAGGGGCTGATATTTCGTTAGATATTGCGCTGCAAGAGCGATTTAACCCATACCCAGATGGTTTACCGAGTGAAGTAAACACCCAGTTAGGCGAGCGCTACAAAGCCGTGTTTAACATACTTAAAAAGCATGACGATAAAGTAAGCCGCGTGACATTTTGGGGTATAAGCGATGCAGGCACTTGGCGTAACGATTGGCCAATGCAAGGGCGCACCGATTACCCATTATTAATTGACCGTGAGTTAAAACTTAAAAGCTTTGTAAGCGATTTATAATCGCTCTAAACATTTAATCTCCCGTAAAGGATCGCTTAATAGCGATCCTTTTTTGGTTTTAAGCGCTTAAAATAGCTATTTTTGATAGGTTTATTATTAAGATTTCAAGTTAGTTAAGCAATAACTAATATGCGTTTGCAAAGGCATTTGTGGTGTTAAATAGCTAAATGGGAAGTGTGGGTTATTAGGGCTGTCGGGGCAAAATTGCGGCTCTAGGCAAATACCGTCATATGCATTAAACGCACCTTTTAAGTGCTGCCCTGTATACACCTGAATGGCAGGGTAGTTAGAAAGCACACTCAGCATTACTTTTTCATCAGCGCTTGTAAGCGTCGCGTGTTGCTTAATAGTTTGCAGGTTAAGCGTTTGCTCGGTTACAAAATTATGATCAAGTTTATCGGTTTTATTAAGCACCCGCGCATTTGTATAGTCAAAAGGCGTATTGGCTACAGGGGCTATTAAACCGGTAGGAATGGCATGTGTATCCACGGGCGTATAATGCGCTGCGGCTAATGTTAATACATGCCCTTGTGCGCTGTTAGTAATACCATTTAGGTTAAAATACGGGTGTGATGTAGGCCCCGTAATGGTTTTTTTATTGCTGGTAATAGTAAATTTAATATCAAGATTACTTTGGTTTTTACTGTTAGTTGTAAAGCTGTACAGCACATTAAATGTGGTTTTACCGGGGTAGCCGTTATAACCATCGGGTAGGGTAATACTTAAACTTAACACGTTTTTTTGATGGTAATCGAGATGCCAAAACAAGTCGCTTAATGCTTTATGCCCGCCGTGGAGTTGGTTTACTCCTTCGTTTTTATTAAGCGCATAGGCTTTATTATCAATGTGTACTTGTGCGTTATTTAGCCTGTTTGCATAAGGACCGGCTACCGCGCCTAAGTAAAACGTATCGTTTAAATAGTCATTAATATTAGAATAGCCAAGTATAATATTTCGTTTTTTATTATCAATATGGGTAACCCAGCTTGTAAGCCGGGCACCGTAGTTAATAATAGAAATAGTATCGTTTGTTTCATTACTTAGTGTGTATTGAACAATTGAAGTTGTCATGTTGGTTACTCTTTTAATTGTTCGTTCTGGCTTTTTTAATTTCTTCTTTTACGATTGGGTACAGGTCGTATGTTGGATAAAACTCAGTGCTGTAAGCTTTCCAGCCATAGCGTTCTATTGATAAATTTACTTTTGGCATTAGCGCTGCCGGAAAGCGCAGAGTAACTACTTGCCCTATACCCATCATTACTTTCCAAGATTCTACCGTTGCGCCCTCTGGTGGGAAGTGTTTGTAAAAGTTAGCGTTGTTTAGTATTTCTTTTATTTCAGAGAGGTTTTTTGATTGGTCGTGCTTTAGAAAAATCGTTAGCATTAGTTCATCATTTTGCTTGTCATTTGCCCATGCGTTAAAACTAGTACCTGCACTAAAAAGCATAATTAATAGTAAATATTTCATAGTTCACCTTTGTTAGTTAATTATAAAAATGCGCCGAGCTTTGGGAGGCTTAGCGCATTAATTGGATAAAATTGTATTATTGCGCGCATTACGCGTACTAAATGTATTAGGCGTTGGCTTTAATTAACGCCTGCGCGGTGCTAACTACGTTTTTGGTGGTAAAGCCAAAGTGCTCTAATAACACGTTACCTGGCGCCGACTCACCAAAAGTGCTCATACCAATTACTTTGCCTTGTAAACCTACATATTTAAGCCAGTAATCTTGGTGTGATGTTTCAATTGCAATGCGGTTTGCAACCGAGTTTGGTAATACACTTTGCTTATAATCGTCTGATTGTAGATCAAACAATGTGGTGCTTGGCATTGATACCACACGCACTGCAACGCCTTGTGCTGTAAGCTCTTTTGCGGCTTGCATTGCTAAATCAACCTCAGAGCCTGTTGCAATTAAAATAAGCTCAGGCGTTTTACTGCTATCGCTGAGAATATAGCCGCCTTTTTCTATGTCGCTAATTTGCTGAGCGGTACGTGGCTGATGGTTGAGCCCTTGGCGACTAAAAATAAGCGCTGTAGGTTGCTGCTGATTTTGTATAGCGTTTTTCCACGAAACAGCGGTTTCTACCGCGTCACATGGGCGCCATGTGACTAGGTTTGGCGTCATACGTAGGTTGGCTAGTTGCTCAATAGGTTGATGAGTCGGGCCGTCTTCACCTTGGCCAATAGAGTCGTGGGTATACACAAATATATTTTGAATACCCATAAGTGCTGACATTCTTACTGCGTTACGGGCGTATTCCATAAACATTAAAAATGTAGCACCGTAATTAATAAAACCACTGTGCAGTGATATGCCATTCATAATGCCGCTCATACCAAACTCGCGCACGCCATAAAACAGGTAATTACCGCTGGCGTCATCTGCGCTTATGCCTTTAGAGCCAGACCACAGCGTTAAGTTAGAACCGGCTAAATCGGCAGAGCCACCCAATAACTCTGGTAAATGCGGGGCAAAGGCTTCAATGGTGTTTTGCGAGGCTTTTCGGCTGGCAATGTTAGCGGCGTCTTTGTTGCACTGTGCAATATAGTTGTTTGCAATAGCTTCAAAGTTGTCAGGAAGGGTGCGTTTAATTACGCGGCGCTCAAATTCTTTGCCAAGCTCTGGGTGGCTTTTGGTGTAGTCGCTAAACAGTTGTTGCCATTGTTTTTGTTTTTTATCACCGCTTTGTTTAGCGTCCCAATGGGCGTAAATATCATCACTGATACTAAATGCTTTATTTGGGAGGTTTAAAAATTTACGTGCAGCAGTTATTTCGTCATTACCTAATGGCGAGCCATGGCAGTCGTGCGAGCCTGATTTATTTGGCGAGCCAAAACCAATCACGGTTTTACAACAAAGTAGAGTAGGTTTATCGCTCACTAGTTTGGCTTGTGCAATGGCGCTGGCAATTTGTTCTGGGTCGTGGCCGTCTATATCTTTTATTACATGCCAGCCGTAAGCATCAAAGCGTTTAGCGGTGTCGTCGGTAAACCAGCCCTCAACGTGTCCGTCGATAGATATGCCGTTATCATCCCAAAAAGCAATAAGTTTACCCAGGCCTAATGTGCCTGCAAGCGAACATGCTTCGTGCGATATGCCTTCCATTAAACAGCCATCACCCATAAAACAGTAAGTGTAATGATCAACAATATCAAAACTCTCTTTGTTAAATTGTGCTGCTAGGGCTTTTTCGGCAATAGCCATGCCTACGGCATTTGATAAACCTGCGCCAAGCGGACCTGTGGTTGTTTCAACACCTGGGGTATAGCCATATTCAGGGTGGCCTGGGGTTTTTGAATGCATTTGTCTAAATTGTTTAAGCTCGCTAAGTGGTAGTTCGTACCCGCTTAAATGCAATAAAGAATAAATAAGCATAGATCCGTGACCGTTACTGAGTACAAAGCGGTCTCGGTTTGGCCAATTTGGATCGTTTGGATTGTGGTTTAAAAAATCGTTCCACAGTACTTCGGCTATATCGGCCATACCCATAGGTGCGCCCGGATGCCCTGAATTTGCTTGCTGTACCGCATCCATACTGAGTGCGCGAATGGCATTAGCAAAAGGCGCACGAGAAGAAAGCTGAGTCATGTATTACCTCAAATAAAATTAAAAAAGCCCGCACGTTATGTAGCAGGCTTGAGGGAAATTAGTTTAGTAAGTCTTCAACCAATTTAGCCAAAATACGCTGATCTTTGGCAAAGTTACGAATACCTTCACCGAGCTTTTCGCTGGCCATTGGATCTTCGTTGTGCTGCCATAAAAATTGCTCATGGGTGAGTGCGGTTAAGTCACTTTGCGGTGCTTTGGCAATATTTGCAGCGTCAAGCTTAGTAAGCAGTTCACCTTCTTGGCTTTGTAAATCATTGAGCAGTGCGGGCGAGATAGTCAGTAAATCGCAGCCAGCAAGCTCGATTATTTCTTGAATGTTTCTAAAGCTTGCGCCCATTACCACGGTTTTATAATCGTACTTTTTATAGTACTTATAAATACTGGTAACCGACTGCACACCAGGATCTTCGCTTGGGGTGTATTCTTTATTATCGCGGGCTTTGTACCAATCAAGAATACGCCCAACAAACGGAGATATAAGCGTTACGTTAGCTTGTGCGCACGCAATGGCTTGAGCCATCGAAAAAAGCAGTGTTAAGTTACACTTAATGCCTTCTTTTTCTAACTGCTCGGCGGCTTTAATGCCTTCCCACGTTGAAGCAAGTTTAATAAGTACGCGGTCTTTTGAAATACCCGCTTGCTCGTAAAGTGAAATAAGCTTACGCCCTTTGGCAATACTTGCTGGGGTATCAAACGATAAACGCGCATCTACTTCGCTCGATATACGCCCAGGTATTACTTTTAGTATTTCACAGCCAAAGTTAACAATAAGTTGGTCGCATATAGCGTCAACGTTGTTGCCAGCTTTTTGTATAGCGTCTTCAATTAAATGTTTATATTGAGGTAATTTTGCAGCTTGTAAA
The DNA here is from genome assembly GCF_015864385.1 of Pseudoalteromonas sp. SWXJZ94C. NCBI lineage: Bacteria > Pseudomonadati > Pseudomonadota > Gammaproteobacteria > Alteromonadales > Pseudoalteromonadaceae > Pseudoalteromonas > Pseudoalteromonas sp. SWXJZ94C. Next base: position 9,036 of record NZ_JADYXF010000010.1, on the reverse strand, counting down.
ATTAACGAAGGATTGGTTGTTGCATCAACCGGTTGTAGGGCTTTGATTGACTCTACATCGCCACTGTCGGCAACGACTGTGGTTACTTTTTTGAGTTGTTCTAACAAGTTCATAATGATGTACGCCTCGGCTTTATAACCGAGGCGATGTCCTTATACGTAGCGGTTAACAATATTCTCAAGCAGTTCTTGGCGACCAGAAACTTGCTTAGGATCGATGTTGTTCTCGTGTACTAAGGCTGAAAGGCTTTCAAGTGATTGCTCACCATTTAAAATGCTTTGGCCTAGGTCTTCTTTCCAACCAGCGTAACGTTTTTCAACAAAATCAGTCAGCTCGCCGCCTTCAATCATTGCTGCTGCATTGAGTAATGCTTTAGCCATCGTATCCATACCGCCAATGTGACCAATGAATAAGTCATCACGCTCACACGATTGACGACGAAGTTTAGTGTCAAAGTTAAAGCCGCCCGTTGTAAAACCACCCATTTTTAAAATTTCGTAAACAACAAGTGTGCACTCAGCTACGTCGTTAGGAAATTGGTCAGTATCCCAACCGTTTTGCATGTCGCCACGGTTAGCATCAATACTACCCATGATGCCTTCTGCGCAAGCAACTGCAATTTCGTGGTGGAAACTATGACCCGCAAGTGTTGCGTGGTTTGCTTCAATGTTTACTTTAATTTCGTCTTGTAAGCCGTGCTTGTATAAAAAGCCTGCAACCGTTGCTGTATCGTAATCGTACTGGTGCTTAGTTGGCTCTTGTGGTTTTGGCTCAATTAATAATGTGCCTTTAAAACCAATTTTTTTCTTGTGCTCTACAACCATTTTCAAAAAGCGTGCGTACTGTTCGCTTTCTTGTGCAAGGTCTGTATTTAGTAGCGTATCGTAACCTTCACGGCCACCCCAAAGTACGTAGTTTTCGCCGCCTAAACGATGCGTAATTTCCATTGCATGTTTAACTTGTGCTGCTGCATATGCATACGTATTAGGATTAGGGTTTGTTGCACCACCGGCACAAAAACGCTGATTTGAGAATAAGTTAGCAGTACCCCACAGTAGTTTTACACCGGTGCGCTGCATTTCTTTTTCGATAATGTTAGCTATGTGCGTTACGTTATCGTGGCTTTCTTGTAGTGTTTTGCCTTCAGGGGCAATATCAACATCATGAAAACAAAAGTAAGGAACGCCTAATTTTTCATAAAATTCAAAGGCTACTTTTACTTTTTGTTCAGCAAGTTCTAATTGATTGCCTACAGGTTGGATCCAAGGACGATCAAATGTACCTTCACCAAAAATATCAAACCCTGTAGAACAAAAGTTATGCCAGTAACAGGCTGCAAAACGTAAATGTTCTTTCATTGTTTTGCCAAGCACTACTTGGTTTTCGTCGTAGTAACGAAATGCAAATGGGTTTTTAGAGTTTTCACCCTCAAATTTGATTTTTTCAACGTTTGTAAAAAATTGTTCGCTCATAATGTGCTCCATTAATTTTATAATAGTGTATTAAAAGTATGTTTTTACACTTTGGTAAAGTGCTTTGTATGTTGTGTATTGCTGTGCGTAAAAGTCTTGCATGACTGGGTCTGGCTCAATTGTTTGCGTTACTTTGCCGTTAACACACACTTGTTGTGCAGGGAGTTGTGTTACTGCTATTCGGGCAAGTCTTGCAGCGCCAAATGCGGGGCCAACTTCTGAGCCTTCTCGGTAAATTAGGGGGCGGTTGAGTACACTTGCGATGATTTTTCCCCACAGTGGGCTTTTAGCGCCACCACCAATAACGGTTACATCGTCAATTTGTGCGCCAGCATCAAGCAGTACTTGTTGGCCATCGGCAAAAGCAAAAGCAACGCCCTCTAGTACTGCGCGGCCAAGGGCTGCTGCATCGGTATCGCTATCTAAACCAAAAAATACGCCTTTGGCATCGGGGTTATTATGCGGCGTACGCTCGCCAGTTAAATAAGGTAAAAATATCACTGAGCTTGGTTTGCTAAAATCGCATTTACTTACTTGTTCAAGCAATGCGCTTTCGTTTTTAAAACCGGTTAATTTAGTGACCCAGGTTAAACAGCTTGCTGCGCTTAACACCACTGACATTTGGTGCCAGGTGTTTTCAATGCAATGACAAAAAGTATGTACAGCACCTTCTGGGTTAGGCAGGTATTTATCGTTAGCAACAAAGTAAACGCCCGAAGTACCTAATGATAAAAACGCTTGTTTAGGCCTTACTACGCCAACACCGGCAGCGCCTGCGGCATTATCGCCACCACCTGCAACAACAGGCACTTGCTCCATACCCCATTTAGCAGCAACTTGGGCTGTTAATTTTCCAGTAATTTGTGTGCCCTCAAAAAGAGTAGGCATGTGTTGCTCTGTTAAGTCGCAGGCGCTAAGCATTTTTTGCGACCACGCTCTTTTTTCTACGTCTAGCCACAGTGTGCCTGCTGAGTCAGACATATCTGATGCAAAATCACCGGTCATTAAAAAGCGTAGGTAGTCTTTTGGTAATAATACTTTGGCTACTTTTGCAAAGTTTTCTGGTTCAAACTCTTTTAACCACACCAATTTAGGTGCAGTAAAACCAGGCATTGCTATGTTGCCGGTAATATTACGAGAATTTGGTTCGCGTTTTTCAAGCTCTACACATTGTGCTGCACTGCGCCCGTCGTTCCATAAAATGGCTGGGCGAATAATATTATTGTTTTTATCAAGCAGCGTTGCGCCATGCATTTGCCCAGAAAGGCCCACAGCCTTTACCGATTTTAGTAATGCAGGGTGAGTATTTTTAAGCTCCTCGATTGCACTACAGGTAGCAAGCCACCAATCTGTAGGGTTTTGCTCAGAAAAAAGTGGTGCCGGGCGTGAAACGCTTAAAGATCCACTTGCTTGAGCAAGCAATTGGTCTTGCTCGTCTAAAATAATTACTTTTACACCTGAAGTGCCTAAATCGATACCAAGGAACATAAATGTGATACTTAATGTTGTTTTAGTGTTAGCGCTAACATTAATGATTTGATATTGTTAAGTCAAGCTAGTTTTAAACTATGTTTAACAATTAATTTGCAATTTTATTGCTTGGTTGTTGGAGTTCACTTAAATTTCTTTTTAAGATCATAAGGAAACACTATGAAAAAAATAAACTGGGGTATTGTTGGTTGTGGCCGAATTGCTGCACAATTTTGTGAAGACTTAGCACATACAAATAATAGTGTTGCGTACGCAGTTGCAGCAAGAAATGGAGATGATGCAACCGCTTTTGCGAGCAAGTATGGTGCGGCCAATGCCTACGAAGGGTATCAGGCATTATTTGACGATAAAAACGTTGATGTAGTTTACATTGCGACCCCGCATAACTTTCACTTTAAAAATGCCAGCGATGCTATTAAAGCAGGTAAGCATGTATTGTGCGAAAAGCCCATTACGGTTTCGGCTGAAGAGTGCAAGCAGTTGTCTTTACTGGCTAAAAAGCACGACGTATTTTTAATGGAAGCCATGTGGACGTACTTTTTACCTGCAATACAAAAAGCAAAACAATGGGTAGAGCAAGGGCGAATTGGCACTATTAAACATGTTAAAGCTGACTTTGGCTACCCTGTGCCTTTTAATCCCGATGGGCGTGAATACAACCCAGATTTAGCGGGCGGTTGTTTACTCGATATGGGAATTTATCCGCTTGCGATTGCCAATTACTTTTTAAATAACGACCTTGAAAACTTACACGTAAGAGCAAATATTCGCTACAAAGGCGTGGAAGACGATGTACTTATTACTGCTAATTGTGGTGATGTAATGGTGAGCTTAGCAACGTCATTTCAATGCCGGTTAGGGAATGGCGCGTATATTATTGGCGACAAAGGCTATATAAAAATACCCGATGCATTTAGAGCTTATGAGTGCTCTTTGTATGAGCTTGATGATTTAATAGAGCATTTTGAAGATGGCAGGCAGTCACAAGGTTATAGCTTTGAAGCCCAAGAAGTAGGGCGCTTACTGAGCGAAAACAAACGAGAGAGTGACATTATGAGCCACTCTCAAAGTTTACTTTTACAATCGCAAATGGAGCGTATTAAAGCATTGTTTTAAGAGAACTTTGAATGAGCTTTTAAATGGTTTTATATCAGCTCTAAATCAACTAATAAACTTAACTGGCGGCGATTTATTCGCCGCTAGGTTCGTCATAATTAAAAAATGAAAAGTGAGCTTCTTTATTTTGCCCCGATAAGTCTTGGCACGCCATACCAACAAAAGCACCGGTAAAACACGGGCGATACCCTTGTGGTGATTGCTGCACGTAATCATCAGATAAAATACTGCCATCAAGCACTGGACCAAACTTTATCCAGCAGCTTTTTTCGGTGGCGTAGTAAAACTGCAGCTGAGCGCCATTAAAATCAGCTTTTAAGTAAACAGGTTTGTTTGTTTTAAGCAAAAGCGGTGCAACAGCCGTGCTTGTTTGGTATTTATCGCAGCTTATTATATTTAAATAACGTGGTGTGGTTTCATCGCCTACATCGCCGCCGCTTATATGCAAATAGTAGTAATGCGCGGTGTTGTAATAACATACTAGCCCCGCCATTTGCTGAAAACTGCTCGGCGCAAAATCAACGGATGTGCTGCTAACAGTATGATGAGCCTGTACACGCCTAGCAATAAAACTTTGCTGATACAATGAGCTTAAAGACTCTTTTCCCACTAGGGTGAGCGATGACTTTTGAGTGTTTTTATAGACCCAATTTTTGCACATAGGTATGCGCAATGACTGAAAATCAACAGTAAGCCCATCTTTACTAAAATCAATCTTTGTTGAGGGTTGCGGCTGTGGGTTTAGCGTTAAACCTTCAACGGGTACGTGTATTCTGGGGGCTTTATTTGTGTGTTTTGCATAAGGCCAGCCATCGTCTTTCCAGATTATTTGCTCAATCCCTGTTTCACGCCCTGTAATGCAGCGGCCACGCTCAGTCAGTGGTCTAGATGTTAAAAATACCGTGTACCAATTACCGGCTTGCGTTTGAAAAAAATCTCCATGGCCACATTTTTGCAGCGCATTACTCGGCTCATGTACTGCTGTTATTACGGGGTTGTGTGGGTGTGCTTGGTAAGGGCCAAATACGTTTTTAGAGCGAGCAACACTAATGCAGTGCTCATACCCTGTGCCGCCTTCAGCGGTTATTAAATAGTAGTAAGCACCGCGTTTTAAAATATGTGGACCTTCAGTGCAACCAAGCTCTGTGCCTGAAAATATAGGTTTAACATCGCCTATTAGCTTATTGGTTTTTAGGCAAAGCTCTTGCATTACTATGCCACCAAATAGTGTGTTGTTGCGGTGATCAACCAGCATGTTTAGCAAATAACTTTTACCGTTATCATCGTGAAAAATAGACGGATCAAAACCGCTAGAGTTTAAGTAAGTCGCTTGTGACCAGTTACCGGTAATATCAGTGGTTGATACAAAATAGTTTGGTGTGTCTTTCCAAGGGCCATCAAAGCTTTTTACATTGGTATATACCAAATAAAAACGGCCATTATTGTAGCTTAGTTGCGCAGCCCATACGCCGCAAGAGTCGGGCACTCCTCGCATATCAAGTTGCTCTACGGTGTTAAGTGCTTGGCCTATAACTCGCCAATTTACTAAATCGGTAGAGTGGTGAATTTGCACACCGCCAAACCATTCAAATGTTGAAGTGGCTATGTAGTAGTCGTTATTAACTCTGACAATGTTTGGGTCTGGGTTAAAGCCTCTTAGAATTGGATTTTGCAGCATGCTCATAATATAGGCCTTTTTAAGTTTTTTATGTTATTGGGTGTGAATATTATAAATTTGTTGTTAGCGCTAACATTTTCAGTGTAGTATAAGACTTTGTCAATAAGTAATCATTTAAAACGCGCTGTAAACAATATCAAGCTTTACAATTATGTATAATGAAAATTAAGAAAGTTAATTATAACAATCACATGATTGTGAGTAGGTAATAACAGTAATGGCCGATCCTAAAAGAGCAAGAATACAAGATGTAGCCGAGCAGGCTGGTGTATCAATGATGACGGTTTCGCGCGTGCTCAACCAAGACAAAAAAGTAAGCGACAAAACTCGCGAAAAAGTAATGGCGGTTGTTGAGCAATTAAATTACAGGCCAAATGTGTCTGCTAGGCGCCTTGCTAGTACTAAGTCATTTTTTTTAGGGCTTTTATACGATAACCCAAGTGACTCTTACATAAGCCAATTTTTATTGGCAGCGCTTAAAAAATGTCGCGCACTGGGCTACCACCTTGTTGTTGACGAAGCGCATACCGATATTGACAAAACAATTGAATCGGTAAAGCAACTTATTGATGTTACACAGGTTGATGGCATGATTTTACTGCCACCTATGTGCGACAACGAACAGGTTTTAGATGTGCTTACTAAAGCTCAAGTACCATTTGTAAGAATAACGCCAGATACAAAATTAAATCGCTCCCCTTATATATGCATGGACGATTACCAAGCGGCGTTTGATGTTACAGAGCATTTAATAAATCAAGGGCATAGCAAAATTGCACATATTATTGGCGACACTAAACAAGGTGTAAGCCGTTTGCGTTACCAAGGTTATTTAGATGCGCTGCGCTCTAATAAAATAATAACGCCACCTGAGTATATAGAGCAGGGCAGTTTTACCTATCAATCGGGTATGGAAGCGGCAATAAAATTACTTTCGCTTGATGATAAACCAACGGCTATTTTTGCAGCTAACGATGATATGGCAGCCGCTGTAATCTCAATAGCTCAAAAACAAGGTATTAATATTCCAAGCGAACTCTCGGTTGTTGGCTTTGATGACACGCAACTTGCAACCATAGTTTGGCCAAATATTTCTACGGTAAAACAGCCCATCAATGAAATGGCTGAGCTTGCGATTACTTTACTTGCATCGGGTCAGTATAACGATTTAAGCAATGTAAAAAGCTTAGACTTAAGACATATTTTAGATTTTGAATTAATAGAAAGAGAATCAAGCTCAACCAATAAAAATAACTAAATAAGCTAAAACGCACACCCTTTTGAGCTTCAAAATCTATATAAAATAACAACAACACACAATATGGATACTTATGAACGAGAAAGAAAATGTACTTTTAATAGTACTGGTTTGCTTTGTTGCGACCATTGGCGGGTTTTTATTTGGTTTTGACAGCGGCGTAATTAACGGCACTGTTGATGGATTACAAACGGCGTTTGGCTCCAGTAGTGCGGGTACGGGATTTAACGTATCGAGCATGCTAATTGGTTGTGCCATTGGTGCGTTTTGCGCAGGTCGATTGGCTGATAAATTTGGTCGGCGTCTAATTTTACTTTTTGCCGCTGCTTTATTTATTATAAGTGCTTGGGGCTCGGGTGTGTCAGTCACATCGTTTGAATTTGTGATTTATCGCATTTTAGGCGGCTTAGCTGTAGGGGCTGCATCGGTTATGACCCCAGCTTATATTAGCGAAATTGCCCCCGCACGATACAGAGGCACGCTCTCTACACTGCAACAAGTGGCTATTATTTTTGGTTTGTTTAGCGCATTTGTGAGTAACTATTTTTTAGCCAACACAGCTGGCGGCTCTACGGCTATATTTTGGCTCGACTTTGAAACATGGCGTTGGATGTTTTGGGTTGAGTTATTACCTGCATGCTTATTTTTAATCGCTTTATTCTTTATCCCCGAAAGCCCTCGATACTTAATTATGGCTGGTAAAAAAGACGCTGCTGCACGGGTGTTATCGTCATTATATGGTGATAAAACTGCCGCTCATAAATTAAATGAAATAGCAGAGTCTCTTGCTGGCGATAAACACCAACCTAAATTATCTGATCTTATTGATAAACCTAAAAAACGTTTACGCCCCATCGTTTGGATAGGAATTGGCTTAGCTACATTTCAGCAATTAGTCGGCATTAACGTTGTTTTTTACTACGGCGCGGTACTTTGGCAAGCAGCCGGTTTTACTGAATCTGACGCGTTACTTATTAATATAATAAGCGGCTTTGTAAGTATTTTAGCAGTGTTTATTACCATGTGTTTTATAGACAAAATTGGCAGAAAACCTTTTTTGTTAACCGGCTCAATTGGTATGACGGTGACGCTTTCGGTTATTGTTTATGCCTTTTTAAACGCAGATATTGGCTCAACAGGTAACTTAGAATTAGGAGAGCAGGGCATAGTTGCTTTAATAGCCGCTAATGCGTATGTATTCTTTTTTAACTTATCGTGGGGCCCTGTAATGTGGGTTATGTTAGGAGAAATGTTCCCTAACCAAATTCGCGGCTCTGGCCTTGCAGTTACTGGCTTTGCCCAGTGGATAGCTAACTTTTTAATTACCTGGTCGTTCCCTGTCATGCTCACCGGTATAGGTTTAGCAGGGGCTTATGGTTTTTACGCATTTTGCGCGTTTGTTTCAGTTATATTTGTATTTAAGTTTTTACACGAAACCAAAGGCAAAGAGCTTGAACAAATGAAAGGGTAAATATTACCCCTTTAATAAGCGCCAAAACTAAAGCAATAGTTTTGGCGTTGTTAGACTGCTTCACTCGTTAAGCTTTTTTTACTAAACCCAAACACTTTATAAACTCGCAGTAACTACCTCATTTCTCAATAGTTAAATTATTAATGCATTTAAGTAAAGTGTGAGTCGCTTGTTCAATATCACTATTTGCAATAGCGTTTAACACCATTTTTAAACTTTTATTATTTCGATTCGAGCAGCCTTCATCGACGTCTTCCTTTGGTTTTTAACTGGATTATCAACTTTCGAGTATGTTGTGAAAATGAATAACATTAGACGTGACGTAGTTTTTGTAAAAAGACGTAGTAGAGCCGTCGGTGTAATAGGCAACTAAAAAGCACATAAAGCTAATAGTCTGCAGTGAGCGATAAGCGGACTGTCAAAAATTATGATGTATGAAGTCAAGATTTGATAATCATATAGAAAGTTCCTCGAGTTTTTCGATACAGTTGTGTTGACCAAAACATAAACTGTACCTCGAGGAACTTAGTATGAAACTATATGGTGGAAT